>JAAEOK010000077.1 GCA_024244705.1 Alphaproteobacteria bacterium | reverse complement strand
TGTCCAGACCGACGCCTATGGGGACGGCACCACGGTCGTCCAGACGATGAACGTCAACCGGAACACGGTGCTCGACACCGACAACAAGGGCATCCGGGTCAGCACCGACGTCTACAACGGCGCCTTCGTCGACCAGGCCAACACCATCACCATCAACAACAACAGCGTCGATACCGTCGTCAGCGACGGCATCCTGGTCGTCAACGACGTCGTCAGCAACAATGGCGACGAGACGACGCTGCTGCAGACGGTGAACATCAACGGCAACACGGTGCTCAACACCGGGCCCGACGCCCAGTTCGGCGGCGAGGGCATCGAGGTCGACAATTTCGTCGATAACTACCGGGCGACCATGGTGCAGACGGTCAACATCCTCGACAACAGCGTCGACAACGGCTACTCCGACGGCATTTTCGTCCGTACCAAGGTCGACGACGACGCCACCGTGTTCCAGGACAACACGATCACCATTTCCGGCAACTCGGTGTTCAACCAGGACGACGACGGCATCGCCGTGGTCAACGACCTCGACAACGGCGCCACCCTGCGCCAGACGCTGCATGTCGACAACAACACGGTGGCCAGCAACGGCGGCGACGGTATCTTCATCGACGCCGATGTGGAAGACAGCAGCGATACCCGGATGTACCAGACCGCGACCGTGCGCCACAACACGGCGGTCAACAACGGCCGTGTCGGCCTCTACATCGACCTCAACGTCTACGACGGCGCGTTCTCGACCCAGACCTTCGACATCGGCGGCAATTCGGTCGCCGGGCATAGCAGTGAGGACGGCGTCCGCATCGACATCGAGAACGACGACGACCTGACCAGCACCTCGTTCTCCCTCGATTTCTACAACAACGTCATTCACGACAACCGATTCGACGGGTTCGACGTCAATCATCTGGTCGACGATACACTGGCCAGCGGTGTCTTCAACGCGGTGGTGACCGACAACTCGATCGTCAACAACGGCGACAGCGGCATCGAGATGTACTTCCAGACCGACAACGGCGGCGTCTTGATGGCCGATATCGACTTCGACGGCAACACCGTCGGCGGCAACGGCTTCAAAGGTATCGACGTCCGCACCCGGGCCTTCGACGACAGCCTGTCGATGGCAACCCTCGAATTCACCGACAACACCGTCTTCCTCAACGACAACGACGGCATCCAACTGCGCAACGAATGGGATTTTGCCGACCCCGGCGGTATGGCGGTGATGGGCGCGACCTTCGGCGGCAACGACATCAACGCCAACGGCGACGACGGCGTGTTCCTGCTCAACGACGGCGATACGGACGACTTGCAAGCGCACCAGACAGTGCTGTTCACCCCGGGCGGCAATTACATCGCCAACAACCCGGGCTTCGGCGTCTTTGCGCGCAACCAGGATTACGGCTTCCAGTTCGTCGATATCGGGCCGACAACGTTCTCCGGCAACGGAACCGACACCGGATACAGCAACGACCTCACCGGAACCCAGACCTTCCTGCCGTAACCGGCGTCATACAAGTCAACCTACCGGACGCGCCGCCGCCAAGAGGTTGACCGGCTCACATCGATGAGATGTGAGCCGTGAATCAACCTCTCGACTGATAGATGGGAGCAAGATTCACGCCCCGGATCGAAACGATCCGGAACGATCTTGCTCCCGGGCGGCGCGTTTTCTTTGCCCCTCACCCTCGGTCGCTTCGCGCCCTTTCCCTCTCCCCGGAGGGGTGAGGGATACGATGTCGGGCTCGGTCGGACTCCCTCTCCCCTGGCGGGAGAGGGTCGGGGTGAGGGGGCGTCCGGCCGGAGCCGGGTGAGGGGAAATCGCCGCGACCGAACCGTGGGTCGGACCGACCCAGCCCTCCTCATGTCCGCGGGTTCGCGCCGCGTCCTTGCCGGTCCGCCCGTCACCGCTTAGGCTGCGCCGTTCACCGGCTGAGGGAGTTCCCGGCCATTACTTTGTCCCGCGCCGCGCCGCCGTTCCGCGCCGACCATGTCGGCAGCCTGCTGCGTCCACCGGAGCTCTTGGCCGCCCGCGAACGCTGGCGTGCCGGCGAGCTCGACGACGATGGGCTACGCGAACTGGAGGATGCGGCGATCCGCGACATCGTCCGCGACCAAGAGGCGATCGGCCTCGACGGCGTTACCGACGGCGAGTTCCGCCGCGACTATTGGCATCTCGATTTCATGTGGCGCTTCGACGGCGTCGCGGCGAGCGAGGAGGCCTTCACCACGCCGTTCTCCGGCGGGACCGACTTCACCGCCCCAGCGGCCAAGGTCACCGGCAAGATCGCCTATCCGGCGGTCGGCATCATGGGCGATCATTTCGCGTTCCTGAAATCGGTGACCGGCCGTACCGCGAAGTTCACCATTCCGGCACCGGGCATGTTCCGCCAGGGTTCGGGCCGGCGCATGATCGACGCCGACGCCTATCCCGAGATCGACGCCTTCTGGGCCGATCTCGGCCGCGCCTACAACGACGCCGTTCATGATTTGGCGGCGCGCGGCTGCACCTATCTCCAACTCGACGACGTCAATTCGTGCATCCTCTGCGACCGCCGGGTGCGCGACCGCATGGCCGAGCGCAACCAGGACCCGGACCACGTCCTCGGCCTCTATATCGCGCTCAACAACGCCGCAATCACCGGCCGCCCGGCGGGCATGACGGTGACGACCCATATGTGCCGCGGCAACTTCCGGAGCGAATACGCGGCGGCGGGCGGCTACGAGGCGGTCGCCGAACGGTTCCTCGCCGAAATGGACGTCGACGGATTCTTCATGGAATACGACACCGACCGTGCCGGCGACTTTGCGCCGCTGCGCTTCCTGCCCGAGGACAAGTTCGCCGTCCTCGGCCTGGTCAGCTCGAAGAGCGCCGAGCTCGAATCCGCCGATGCGCTCAAGCGCCGCATCGACGAGGCCGCCCGGTTCGCGCCGCTGGAACGGCTCTGCCTGTCGCCGCAATGCGGCTTTTCCAGCACCCATCACGGCAACCTGCTGACCCGCGACGACCAGCGCCGCAAACTGGAGCGTATCGTCGAGGTCGCCGCGGACGTCTGGGGGTGATGGGGCGCGGTGCGGTATAGACTCGCCGCGTGCCATTTTTCACCGCCAATGGCCATGCGTCATCTCGGGCGCGGTGCAGTGTGAAACGGTGCGCCGCAGGACCGGGATCCCGTGTCTGCGCGGCGTCATTGGCGTGCCGCGGCGCGCACGGGGCGACGAAAGGGGAGAGGCCGAGCGCAGCCGCGGCCCTGCCCTCACGAAAGCGGGTGCCCGCGATGACGCCCCGGTCAGATGGCGACCGCGTCGGATGTGGTGAAGGCGACGCCGGCGGCCGTCATCGCCGCCATCGCCGCGCCGAGCGAACCGTCGAGGTCGATGGCGCGGCAGCCGTCTTCGACGACGACCACCTCGAACCCTTCGCGGATCGCATCGAGCGCCGAGAAGTGGACGCAGAAATCGGTCGCCAGCCCGGCCAGGAAGACGCGGCCGAAGCCGCGCGTCCGCAAATAGCCGGTCAGCCCGGTCGCCGTCTTGCGGTCATTTTCGAAGAACGCCGAATAGGAATCGATGCGGCGGTCGAAGCCTTTGCGGATGATCATCTCCACCCGCGGCACATCGAGGTTCCAATGGAATTGGGCGCCGGCGGTGCCCTGGACGCAGTGGTCGGGCCACAAGGTTTGCGCGCCGTAATCGAGCTCGATGGTTTCGAACGGCTGGCGCCCGGAATGCGACGAGGCGAACGAGGTGTGATCCGGCGGGTGCCAGTCCTGGGTCAGCAGGCAATGGTCGAACGCGGCGGCCAGCCGGTTGATGACCGGGATCGTCTCATCGCCGCGCGGCACGGCGAGCGCGCCTTCGGGGCAGAAATCGTTTTGTGGATCGACCGCAACGAGAACGTCGCCGGCCCGAGGATTCATGCGGTCGGCCGCCATCACCGCGCCCAGCGCAGCCAGAACGCCCGCTCGCGCTCGAATGTCGGCTGGGCTTCGAGGGGCGTCATCTCCAATGGCGGGATGTTCTTGTGCATGCGGATGCCCTTGCGCAGTTCGCCGCCTTCGTCGGTCAGGAACAGCAAGCCGACCTCGGGGCGGAAGTCGGCGAAGAAAATGTCCCACGACTGGGTCTCGAAAACCGGTCGCACCCAGACCATGCGCAGGCGGCTGCCGTGCTTGGCGCGAATGACCCGGACCATCTCATCGTCCGGCGACACGTCGAGCGCCTCGGCGAATTTGGCGAACCCCTCAACCGGCTCGCCCTTGGTCATGATCTCCTCGGCCATTTCGCTGAGCTCGCTGAGCGTGGCGTCGGCGCGGGCCGGCGCGGAAGCGAGACAGGTCGCGCAGATCAGGAGAACCGCCAACCGGGCCCACCCGGCAAAGTTCATGCCCGACCCGCCGGGCCCGTTCGGTGCCGTCATCCATCGCATGGCAGGAAACCTCGATCGTCGCCGATTGCCCCGTTGCGTTCTTTCATAGTGCCTCCGGCGTAGCGATGGCAACCGGCGCCACCTATGATATTTTCCGGCCATCCGGCGCACGGCCCGGATCGCGGGAGGTGGAATGTACGAAGGGTTGCCGACAGCGGAGACGAGGCGCCCGGCACCGACGGTTCCGGTGCCGTTGAGCGCCGCCGCGCGGTGGTCGCTGGCCGCGCTCGTGCTGGTGGCGCTGGCGGTCCGGCTCGCCGCCGTCGCGCTCTATCCCAACTACAACCACCCGGACGAGATCTATCAAACGCTGGAGCAGGCGGTCCGCCTCAACTTCGATTACGGCGTCGTCCCGTGGGAGTTCCGCACCGGCCTGCGCTCATGGCTGCTGCCCGCCTTTATCGCGGTCATCGTCTGGCTGGCGGATCTGACCGGCACCGGGGCCGCGGGCTATCTGTGGGCTGTCGATACGGTGTTCGCCGTCATCTCGCTCAGCGTCGTCGTCGTCGCCTTTCTCTACGGCTATCGCCGCCTGGCGTTGACCGGGGCCGTCGTCGCCGGCGCCTTCGCCGCGCTGTGGTTCGAACTGGTCTACTTCGCGCCCAAGACGCTCAGCGAGGCCGTAGCCGCCCATGTCTTGCTGGTCGGTGTCTACTTGGCGGAAACCGCCCGGGCCGAGGAGTCGCGGCGCCGCCTGGTGGTCGCCGGCCTGCTCCTCGGCCTCGCCTTCTGCCTACGCCTTCACCTGGCGCCGGCGGTGCTGTTGACCCTCTTCTGGGTCGGCCGCCTCCAATTCCGCGACCGCTGGGCGCCGCTGTGCGCCGCCATGGCGGTCCCGGTGGCGGCGGTCGGGATCCTCGATTTCATAACCTGGGGATTGCCGTTCCAGTCCTTCTGGCACTATGTCTGGGTCAACGTGGTCGAGGCCAAGAGCGCCGCCTATGGTGTGGCGCCGCCGTGGTGGTACCCGTGGACGATGTCACGGGTATGGAGCGATGCCGCGCTGGCGATCGCCGCATTGTGGATCGCCGGCGGGTTGCGCGCGCCGCTGGTGGCGTTGCTGCCGGTCGTGATCATCGTCACCCACAGCCTGTTCGACCACAAGGAATACCGCTTCATCTATCCGGCGATCCCGTTCATCGCCGTGGCCGCGGGCATCGGCCTGGCCGCCCTCGTCGAGGCGCTGTTCGGCTACGGCAAGGGCAAGTTCCCGCGGCCGGCCCTGATCGCCGGCGCGGTCGCGATTGTCGCCGCCGTCTCCCTGGCCTTGGCCGCGAGCGGCTATTTCGGCGGCTTCTGGACCCGCCACGCCGGAACCATCGCGGCCTATAACTATGTCGGTCGCCAAGCCGACGCCTGTGGCCTGGGATTGTTTCGGGTGTGGTGGTCGCATACGCCGGGCTATGCCCATCTCGCCAACCCGATGCCGGTCTATCTCGTCCGCGGCCGGCTGCGCGACCTGTCGCCAAGCTTCAACTACGTGCTGACGCCCGGCGGCCTGCCCGAAAAAGTGGGCCGCTACACCCGCCGGCAGTGCTGGGGCGACGGCGGCCCGGTCGGCGAAAACACCGGGCCGACGCGGGTCTGCGTCTATCTCCGGCCGGGGCCGTGCGACGGCGGCACGGCGGGCGAGTTGAACGCGACCCTGGTCGAGATCGGGCATTAGCGTGATTTCGATACTGACAGCACCGGCCTGACGCCCGCGCATCGGAGGAGGGGGACATGTCGAAACTACGCCGCGCCTTGGATAGCCTGCCCGCACGGCCGGCGGTTTTCATATCGGCGGCCTTGATCGTGGGCGTTCTGCTCTATCGCTATGGCGGCGAATACCTCGATTGCAGCGCCCATGCCGGGCTCCGCGACCGCCTGCACCGGGCGGTCGAGCAGGCGGCCGGCGGTGCCAACGGCGGCCGTGTCGTGTTGGCGGAGGTCACCGATTTCGCCTGGAGCCGCGCCGATATCCAGGTCAATTTCAAGCCCGAGGTCGAGGTTCCCGGGTGTCCACTGGGCTGGGACTGGTCGACCGAGGAGCGGGCCGCCCTGGTCGCTGACGACCTGCTGACGGTGATCGTCTTCAGCCAAAACGGCGCGCTCGTCAATTTCCTCGAATACCGCTCGGACTGGGGTGTGTTCCGCGATGCCGCCGGTCCGTTCACGCCGGAAACGGCCGTGTTCGCGGCGACCGACGAGGGTGGCTCGGTGATCTTGAGTCCGGTGCGGCAACCTGGCACCGGAGGCTCCTGACAAAGGCGTCGAGCGGCCGGCGAATTACCGCTACAATAGTCCATCTTTCGAGAGCGGGAGGGCCGATCATGTCCACATTCACCGTCGCCTGCATTCAGAACACCGCCGAACGCGACATCGAGCCGAGTATCGGGCCGGTGGTCGAGCTGATCCGGGCGGCCGCCGCGCGTGGTGCCGATCTCGTCACCCTGCCCGAGATGGTCACCATGATCGAACCGCATGACCGGGACGTGCCGGCAAAGGCGCGGGCCGAGGACGACGATCCCGGTCTCGCCGCGTTCCGCGCCGAGGCGGCGGCGGCCGGCGTGTGGATGCTGATCGGCTCGCTGCTGATCCGGACCGCGGGCGGCAAGGTCGCCAACCGGTCGTTCGTGGTCGATCCCGGCGGCAACATCGTCGCCCGCTACGACAAGCTGCATCTGTTCGATGTCGATCTCGACGGCGGCGAGACCTACCGCGAGTCGGCGACCGTGGAGGCCGGTGACGAGGCTGTCCTGGCGCCGACGCCGTGGGGCCTGCTCGGGCTCTCGGTGTGCTACGATTTGCGCTTCGCCTATCTCTACCGGGCGCTGGCCCAAGGCGGGGCGAGCTTCATCGGCATCCCGGCGGCCTTCACCTATACGACCGGCAAGGATCATTGGCACGTTCTGGTCCGCGCCCGGGCGATCGAGACTGGATGCTTCGTCTTCGCCCCCAATCAGTGCGGAATCCACGCCGAGGACCGGCGCACCTGGGGCCATTCGCTGATCGTCAATCCGTGGGGCGAGGTTCTCGCCGACGGCGGCGACGAGGTCGGCTTGGTGACCGCCGAAATCGATCCCGTCGAGGTCGAGCGGGCGCGCCGCATGGTACCCGCGCTGAAGCACGATCGCCGTTTCGACGGTCCGCGGGCGCCGGTGGTCGGCGCGCTCGAAGCGGGCGAATAGGCGCGGCCGGACCAAATCCACTTCGGCATCCGACGCAACCGTTTTTCGTGAGCGGCCCGCGATAGCCGGAAACAGCGCCGCCGGTGTTTCCGATCGGCGCCGGCTGTCAGCGGCTGTCGGCCCCGAGCAGGTCGGCGCGGGCCTTGGTCAAATGTGCCGTCATCAGCTTCGCCATACCTTCGCCGTCGCGCCGCCGCAAGGCCTCGAACAGAGCGCGGTGCTGGCGGTTGTAGTCGGCGATCGTCCGCGCGCTCAGGATCTTGTCCTTGGTGGCGTGCCATTGGGCGTGGCTACGCACCGCGTTGATCTGGCGATAGATGTCGACCATCAGCGGATTGCGGGTACCGCGGGCCAGGGCGAGATGGAATTCCTGATCGCAGCGCGTAAAGCGGTCGGCGTCCGCGCCCGCAGCTTCGAGCCGGTGGAGCGCCTCGGCGATTTGTTCGAGGTCGCGCGGGGTGGCGTTCAGCACCGCCAGTCGGGCGATCGAGGACTCGACGGCAAAGCGGACCTCCATCAATTCGAGCGGGCTGGTGACTTCGGCGATCTCGGTCTCGCCGCCGGCGCCGCGATAATTGACAAAAGTCCCGCTGCCGACCTGGCGCAGGACCAGTCCGTTTTCCTCGAGCCGCTCCAGCGCGCGGCGAATGGTCGTCCGCGAAGAGCCGAAGGTCTCGGCCAGCTGGCGCTCGGCCGGCAATTGCTCGCCGTAGCGGTAGAGCCCGTCGATGATGGTTTGGCGGAGTTGAGAGGCGATATTGGCCGAGCCGCTGCCGGTGGCCGCCGCCAGCGTGCGCAGACGGTCGTCGCCGGAACCCTCGGCGGCGGTCGCGGGAGCTGCTGCGGTCGATGGGGCGGGCCTCGCCATGCAATGAACCTTTACAAAAATTGGTTTGCAATCGGTATGAATTATGTTCATATAGCCGGGCCCGCCGTCAAGCGCTACCTGACGCTGGCCACAACACCGACCGTAAGTCGGGCGATACTGGGAGGATGACGGATGAGTCTGCCGAGCCATGTCAAATACGTGATCGTCGGCGCTGGCGTTCACGGCCTCAGCACGGCCTATCATCTGGCGTCGCGACTCAAGGCGACCGGCCGCGGCAGCGGCGAGGACGTGCTGGTTGTCGACAAATCGGCGATCGCCTCGGGGGCGTCGGGGATCGCCTGCGGCGTTGTCCGCAACAACTATTTCCAGCCGGCGATGCGCGAGCTGATGGCGCACAGCGTCTCGGTGTGGGAAAGCGACCCGAAGGCCTACAGCTACCATCCGGTGGGCTACATGCAGATCAGCCCCGAATCGATGCACGCCGACGTCGCCGAGATCTACCAGCAGCAACAGGCGATCGGTTACGAGTCGGAGTTCATCGAGGGCGCCGCCGATTGCGAGACCTACATGAAGGGCTTGTTCGACGATTGGCAGGCCAAGGGCATCACCTCGGTCCTGCACGAGAAACGCGGCGGTTACGCCAACAACACGGCGGCGATGTACGGCCTCGCCGGAAAGGCCGAAGCCGAAGGCGTACGCATCGTCAGCGGCCTCGAAGTCACCGGGTTCACCCTCGGCAGCAACAGCGGCGCGGTGACCGGGATCGAGACGACGCGCGGCACCATCGGCGCCGACTACCTCATCCTTGGCGCGGGGCCGTGGGTCAAGGGACTATGGGACCTGCTCGATTTACCCGACGAGGTCTCGATCAAGGGCAAGGACGGCCAGCTCCATAACGGTATTCCGATGTGGACCTATTGGAGCCTGCAGGAGGGCACGCTCGGCGTCGATCCCAAGATGCACCGCACCAACGACGGCAAGATGCCGCCGGTGATCCACGTCGATACCGACGCGCCGCTCTACTCGGACGACGACGGTTCGCTGATCACCGACCAGATGTGGGGCATCTACTACAAACCGGATTTCAACTTCGGCGGCATCCAGGGCGGGGCCATGCCGTTCAAGGTCGATCGCGCGGCCGGCGACGTGGCCGTCGATCCCTATGGACCGGACTCGCCCGATTTCATCGTCGACGACACCTTCATCCATATGTGGTGCTCGGCGCTGGCCCACTGCCAGAAGCGCTTCGAGGGCCAGACCAAGTACTACAAGAACGAGCCGTCGGGCGGGATCGGCGCGTTCACGCCGGACAGCTTTCCGGTGTTCGACGTGTTCCGCGAAAATGTCTATGTGATCGCCGATTCCAACCACGGCTTCAAGATGATCGGGGTCGGCAAGCTGGTCGCCGACGAAGTGCTCGGCGAGACCAGCGCCATGCTCGAACCGTTTCGTTTCTCGCGCTACGCCGAGGGCAAGTTGCACCCGGTCAGCCACAGCCCGTTCCCGTGGAGTTGAGGGCCGTGGCCGGCGCGATAATTGGTATTCAGTTGGTCTGCTGTGCAGACCTTGTATTCGATAACGACAGAGGGGACATGCGATGACCGAACTGCAAGCTCATGTCGAACAAGAGGGCCGCGACGAACTGGTCAAGCAGGTGCGGGCGAAGATCAACGAGCTCGGTATCACCTATATCTACTTCCAGTTCGTCTCGGTCACCGGCCGCATCGTCGGCAAGGGCATTCCGGCCGATCACTGGGAGCGGATCGCCGAAAGGGGGTTCCAGCTCGTTTACGGTTCGACCGCCAACCTGTTCGTCGACCGCCACGGCCACTATATCGGCTACGGACCGGAATCGTCGGAGTTGGTCGGTATCCCCGATCCCGAGACCTTCGTGCAGATCCCTTGGGACAAGCGGGTCGGAAGGGTCTACTGCACCTGCTTCCGCAATCGCGAGGAACCGATAAATCCGGGCGGCCACCTGACCTCGGATTGCCGCGGCAATCTTCGCATCCTCCACCAGCAGTTCCAGGAGAAATACGGCGGCATGCATCTGAGGGCCGGTACCGAGCCCGAGATGATGTGGCTGAAGAAAGGCGAGGACGGACTGCCTGACGGCGGATTCTCCAAGCCGAATTGCTACCACATCGATCAATTCGAAAGCCTGCGCCCGGTGTTCATGACGGTGCTGGAATACGCACGCGCTATGGGCCTCGACATGATCCAGGGCGACCACGAGGACGCGCCGGGCCAGCTCGAGCTCAACTGGATGTTCGACGACGTACTCCGCAACAGCGATCGGCTCACAACCTATCGGCAGATTTGTGCCCAGGCGGCCCGCGAGCACGGGCTGATCGCCTGCTTCATGTCGAAGCCGTTCATGGGTGTTTCCGCCTCGGGCTGCCATCACAACGTATCACTGTGGACGGGCGGTGAAGATCGTCTCAACCCGCTCGGCCACGAGTCCCTACCGGGGTTGGAAGATGCCTTCACCTATCGCGAGGGTGGCAAGAACCTGTTTCTGCCGGACCCGAGCATCGACGAACGCAAGCCCGGCCCGGTCGGCCTGCAGTGCGTTGGCGGCGTGATGGAACACTTGGACGCCTTGACCGCCATCGGCTCCTCGACCGTCAACTCCTACCGGCGGCTTTGGGACACCGGATTCTGGGCGCCGGTCTTCGCCGATTGGGGCTATCAGAACCGGACTTGTGCGCTGCGCATTTCCGCCCCCGGCCGCTTCGAGTACCGCTCGGTCGATTCCATGGTCAATCCCTACCTGATGGGGGCCGCGCTTCTGCAGGCCTTCGGCGACGGCATGGAGCGCGACATAGATCCGGGCGAGCCGGAAGAGCGCAACATCTACGAGGCGATGGAGGCCGGCAAGCAGGTCAAGAGACTGCCCATGTCCCTCGGCGACGCCCTGAATGCGCTCGACAAGGACGAGGTCATCAAGCAAGCCATGCCGGACGAAATGTACCGGGTGTTCACGCACTACAAGCGGGACGAGTGGGAAAGATTCAATCACACCGTCACCAATTGGGACCTCGAGTCCTATTGGGACTGCCTGCCGTAGTTGCGGCACGGGTTCATTGAGGAGAAGGACAAGCCATGTGTGGCATTGCCGGACTCATCCACCGCGGCAACACCTCGGACATCGGTTCCGAGATGACCGCCATGCTTCAGTCGCTGAGGCATCGAGGGCCCGATTCGACCGGGTTCGCCGTCTACGGCGTTCCCGGACCGGGCGAATACGTGATCCGTTTCAAGGTCGCCGAGCAGGAGGACTTGGCCACCGGGTTCAAGATTCACCACGAGATCCGGGCCCGCCGCGCGCTGGTCGACGAGCGCATCCTCGAGATGGGCGGGGAAATCGTCGCCGCCGAGGAGGCCACCGAATACGCCTACCGCTATCGCGTCCGCTTCGACGGCGACCTCAAGCGGCTGGCCGAGTTCATCGAGGATGTCGAAGGCGCAGAGATCCTGTCGGTCGGCAACGCCCTCGAACTGATCAAAGATCTCGGCGACGCCACCGTGGTGTCGAATCAATACAGTCTGAACGGGTTCACCGGCACCCATGCCATCGGCCACACCCGAATGGCGACCGAATCGGATGTCGATATCCGCTCGGCCCATCCCTATTGGGCCTATCCCTACAACGACATTTCGGTGGTCCATAACGGCCAGATCACCAACTACTGGATCATGCGCCGCGAGATGGAACGCCGCGGCCACCGCTTCGTGTCGAGCTGCGATTCCGAGCTGCTCGCGGTCTACACCGCCGACAAGCTCGACAACGGCCACTCGCTCGAGGATTCGCTGCGCCAGTCGATCGAGGAAATCGACGGCGTCTTCACCTATGTGGTCGCGACCAAGGACCGTCTCGGCATGGCCAAGGACACGATGGCGGCCAAGCCGATGGTGCTCTACGAGAGCGACGATCTGGTCGCCCTGGCCTCGGAGGAGGTCGCGATCCGCGCCATCATCCCGCACGAGATCGACACCTACGATCCTTACGACGAGGAGGTTCGGGTATGGCAGGCGTAAGCGATCGGGAGCACGTCTCCCACGACATGGGGATGCACACCGAGCAGCTCGCCGGCCGCACCCAGCAGACCTTCTTCTCGCCCGAGGAAGGCGAAAGTTTCGTTTATCCGGACGCCCCCGGCGTCGACTTCAACAAGCGCGCCGAGTTCGACGCCCAGGATTTGGATTCGAATGCCATCAATCAGAAAATCCGCGAGTTGATGAATGACGGCCACGGCACCATCGTGGTCAAGAACCCGGGCGCCAAGCATTCGCTGGGTGTCGGCATCCTCAACCGGCTGAACCTGATATTCGAGGGCAGCTTGGGCTATTTCGGCATCGGCCTGATCGACGGGCCGAATGTGCGTATCCAGGGCCGCGTCGGCTGGTCGTGCGCCGAGAACATGATGGCCGGCACGGTGATCATCGAAAAGAACGCGGGCTCGACCTTCGGCGCCGCCCTGCGCGGCGGCGATCTGGTCTGCCGCGGCAGCGTCGGTTCGCGCACCGGGATCGACATGAAGGGCGGGACCATTATCGTCGGCGGCGATACCGGTGCCTTCTCCGGGTTCATGATGCAGCGTGGGCGGATGATCGTCTGCGGCAACGCCGGCAAGAATCTGGGCGATTCGATGTATGACGGCACCATCTATGTCGGCGGCGAGATCAAGGATCTCGGCGTCGATGCGGTGCCCGGGGAAATGGACGACGTCGAACGCGCATGGCTGACGCGCAAGCTCAAGATGTATGACCTGCTGCCCGACAAAGGCGTCGACCATTTCACCAAGATCGTCGCCGGTAAGCAGCTGTGGAACTACGACAATCTCGAGCCAACGGAAAAGAAGATCGTCCTCTGACCGGGGGCGACGCGGACAAAGGACGGCACCCATGGCGACGCAAACCGATACCACCAACTCGAAACGCAACCGGGACATTCTCGGACAAAGCAAGATCTTCACGCCCGAGGTCATCGACGATATCCACGTCAAGGCCGAGCTCGGCCGTTACCGCATGCGCGGCTTTTCGCTGTTCAAGAAGATTCCCCATTGGGACGATCTCACCTTCCTGCCCGGAACCTTGACCCGCTTCGTCATCGAGGGCTATCGCGAGAAATGCGAGACTAAGACAGTCATCGGGGCGCGCGCCAAGCGGCCGATGGTGCTCGACATCCCGGTCTATATCACCGGCATGAGCTTCGGCGCCCTTAGCTACGAGGCCAAGACCGCACTAGCCCGTGGCGCCACGATGGCGGGTACTGCCACCTGTTCCGGCGAAGGTGGCATGATCCCCGACGAGCGCCGCTATTCGGTCAAGTGGTTCTATCAGAACATCCAGTCGCGCTATGGCTTCAACCCGCACCATCTGCGGCTCGCCGACGGCTGCGAATTCTTTATCGGCCAGGGCTGCAAGGTCGGCCTCGGCGGCCACCTGATGGGCCAGAAGGTGACCGACCAGGTCGCCGAGATGCGGTCGCTGCCGGCCGGCATCGATCAGCGCTCGCCGGCGCGCCATCCGGATTGGCTCGGACCCGACGACCTGGCGCTCAAGATCGAGGAGATTCGCGAGGCCACCGACTGGCAGATTCCGATCCAGCTCAAGCTCGGCGCGGCCCGCGTCTATGACGACGTTCGCATGGCCGTCAAATGCGATCCCGACAGCATCTATATCGACGGTATGGAAGGCTCGACCGGCGCCGGCCCGCATCTCGCCACCGAAGAGACCGGGGTTCCCGGCATGGCGGCGATCCGTCAGGCGCGGCGCGCCATCGACGACCTCGGCAAGCGCGGCGAGATCTCGCTGATCTATGCCGGCGGCATCCGCAACGGGGGCGATATCGCCAAGGCGCTGGCGCTCGGTGCCGACGCCATTGCGATCGGCCATTCGGCGATGATGGCGCTCAACTGCAACAAGGATATCCCCGAGGCCGACTACGAGAAGGAAATGGGGGTCGAGGCCGGGTTCTGCTACCACTGCCATACCGGGCGCTGCCCGGTCGGGGTGGCGACCCAGGACCCCGTCCTGCGCCAGCGGCTCGATCCCGATGCGGCTGCCGAGCGGGTCTATAACTTCCTCCATACGCTGACCATCGAATGCCAGATGATGGCCCGCGCCTGCGGCAAGACCAACGTCCACTCCCTCGAGCCCGAGGACCTCGCCGCCTTGACCATGGAGGCCTCGGCGATCGCCGGCGTGCCGCTGGCGGGCACCGAATACACCGTCGGCGTCGACGACTATCACCATCTCTAGGAGGACAGCGCCATGACCGACGAGACCCGGGACGATGTCGACCGTTACCTCAAGGGCGACGGCCTCGACAGCGCGCGCGAAAAGGAAATCGGCCAGCACATCGGCTATCGCTACGACGTCAATTTGGTGCCCGATTACGACCGCATCACGCCCTTTCTCACCAAATACCTGGAGGTGATGGGGTGGGACGACCTCAATTGGCTGGAAGACGTACACATGGGCTATGAGGAAGGCCGCCCGGCGGTGTTCGATCGCAACATCAACGGCTGGGTGACCATCCCCGAGGAAATGGAGTTGCCCGACAACCAGCAGGACCGCGACATGGTGGCGCGCGAACTGCTGATCAAGTTCCAAATGTCGCCGAACCACCCGATGGTGGCGTTGAACACGGCCTATCGGAAGTTTTGAAAGACCTTGCCGGTGCCTCAGATTGTGGGCGGATCGGCGGCGGCGGCCGGCCAGTCCGGTTCGAAGGAGAGGATCGAAACGTCGCCGGGCAAAGAGGAGTTGAACAGGCAATTGTGCCAGAACGTCGCCACGAAGGACGGGTCGTCGGCCGCCAGCGCGCCGACCGTGCACGGGATACGGTAATTTTGGTTGAATTGGGCGAATTCAAGAATGCAGGCGCGTTGTTCGACGAGCGTTGCGGCCAGGACCGAACCCGGTCCGAACGCCGCCGTCATGACATCGGAGAATTCCGCCGGATGCTGAAAATAGGTCGACGACAGGATTTCGACGGCGCGCTGATAACGCTGCGCCGGGTCATGGGTGCGCATCACCTGGTAACGGAACAGCGCAATGCTCTCGGCCGGCTCTCGCGGCACGATCAATACCGTGACGGCCGGGGCGAGTTCCTCGCCATCGGCGGCGAGCAGGCGCGGCCGCATGCCGGTGCCCGGTCTGCCGCCGTTATGACGAACCGCGTGCTGGCGAATCCGGCATTGCCAGCCGAGAAAGTGGCGTCGCAGGGCACCGCCGTTGTCGCTGGCCCGTTCGCCTGCCGTTGCACCCATGCTTTCGTCGCGCTCCATTCAAGACTTACCAATTCGTTTATGGCCACGGGTCGGCGCCGGTTCAAGCCTTCCCCCCGCTTCCAATTTGGAATACTATGAAAATTCCATTACTGGCAGACAATAAATGCAGAGAATTCTGCGGGCCCGGGGCAATCCCGGGCCGAAATGGACCGAGATGGTCCCCGCATCCGTGGGGTGCTCCATCTTCCTGCAGACGTACATTCTGGATCGTGTTTTCGGCACCGGGCGCAGCTTGGAGTATTTCCGGGCAGCGTTCCGCGCTGGAGGGTTGCCACAAGAATCAAGGGAAATCCGTCACGCGATTCGGCAGGTGTCGGCGCACTAGAGTGGGCAAGCCGCGGCCCCGCGGCAGCCAGTTCACTCGCGCCGGCGCATCCCAAAACGAACAGGGGGAATTAGAATGGATACCCAAATTGCTGCCTTAACGACGGTTTTCACCGAGTTCTACTATTGGCTCACCGTCGCCTTGATGTTCCTCATCCATGTCGGGTTCTGCATGTATGAGGTCGGTGCGAGCCGACACAAGAACCACATGCACACCCTGATGAAGAACTCGATGCTGATCCCGCTGGTCACCATCACCTGGTTCTTCTTCGGCTGGTGGATCTATTGGGCGGTGCCCGCCGGGCCCGGCATCACCGGTGGTCTCGATCCGGACGGTTTCGCGGCCGATTATGTGGCGTGGAGTCCGTTCATGGGACCGCATCTCGAGGACCGCATCAGCGGCGTCTTCTGGGCCGCGTTCCTGCTGTTTTCGTGGACCGCCGCATCGATCGTTTCGGGCGCGGTGATCGAACGGATTCGTTCCGGCGCGTTCTGGATCCTCGCGGTGATGATCGGCTCGGTAACGTGGGTGATCGACGCCGCCTGGGGCTGGCATTACGGCGGCTGGATGGTCCAGTTGCTGGGCTATCACGACGCCTATGCCTCGGGAGTCATTCATGCCATCGCCGGCGGCACCGCGCTCGGCGCGTTGGTCGTACTCGGGCCGCGGCTCGGCAAGTTCACCAAGGACGGCAAGGCGCTCGACATCACGCCCTACAATCCGTGGCTGGTGTGCCTCGGCCTGTTCCTGATCTATACCGGGTTCTGGGGCTTCTACGTCGCCTGCAACGTGCCGATCATCGACCCGGCCGGGATCGACGGCCAGATTACCGGGACGACGTGGACGGCGACCACCATCTACCTGACGCCGACCACCCTGTCGGGCATCACCTTCAACTTCCTGATGTCTCTCGCAGGCGGCATGCTGGCCGGCTACGTGGTGTCCAAGGGCGATGCCTTCTGGACCTATTCCGGCGGCCTTGCCGGCATCATCACCGCCTCGGCGGGGAACGACCTCTACCACCCGATCCAGGCCATGGTCATCGGTGGTGTCGGTACCTGGCTGATGTACAAGCTGCACTACTGGGTCGAAGCCAAATTCAAGGTCGACGACGCGGTCGGCGCGGTTGCGGTGCACGGCTATGCCGGGTTCATCGGCCTGGTGATCTGCGGCTTCGTGCTGTGGGGCCATCCGTCCTCGCCCTATGAGGGCTATGCCACGATATCGCCGTGGGGCAATACCATCGGCGCCGTCATCATGTTCTGGGTGCTCGGCTTTGTCCCGGCGTGGGTCGTGTGCAAGATCCTCAACGGCATGGGCTTGTTGCGCATCCCGAAACAGGTTGAGCTGATGGGTCTCGACTTCGGTTCCAACATTGTGAGGATGCGGGCCGCAGAAGAGGTCAAGGAAATCGAACGGGCTGCCGCCTGATCGAACCGCTAGAAAAGGAGATCGAAAATGAGAATGTCGACAACCGGTATCGATACTTGGGCAGTGGATCTCGCGACCATCGGCCCGCTCTATCCCTTCCAGGGGACGGAATTCTTCTGGGTCATCCTCGGCGTCGTGCTGTGGCTGGCGTGGCATATCTGGCAGATTCCGTTCGAGAACCGCGAATTCGAAGCGGAAATCGAGAAATACGGAGATACCGAAACGGTTCAAAAAGCCATTGACGACGGTAGATCACCGCCCGCCTAACGTGTAACGGTGGATGCGGTAAAACGAATGCCCCACGCGGGAGGGGTGTGAGGCTAGAGAGCGGGGCTCCGGCTACAGCCGGAGCCCTTCTTTTGTGCGCTTGGCGGGACCCCGCGGTGTCGCTATGGTTGAGGATGGCCCATCGGGCAAGGCCGCAAACGTACCCGGGGCCGGCGCGCGAAGAGGTTCCGGGCGGGGAGGCAGGGGTGAAAAAGAAGACGGGCAAGGCCGCGTATCAGGATCCCCACGCGACCGAGACCTCGACCGAACGCCGCCTCGAGGCTGCCATCGGTCGCGAGGTTCGCGATTTCCGCAGAAACCTCGATATGACGGTGGTCGAGTTGGCGCGCCTGTCGGGGGTGTCGCCGGGCATGCTGTCGAAGATCGAGAACGGCCTCACCTCGCCGTCGCTGGCCACGCTGCAGTCCCTGTCCGAGGCGCTCCACGTGCCCGTCACCGCCTTCTTCCGTAAGTTCGAGGAAGGGCGCGCGGCGACCTTCGTCCGCGCCGGCGAAGGCCTCAAGATCGAGCGCCGCGGGACCCGCGCCGGCCATCAGTACCAATTGCTCGGCCATACCGTGGGCACCGAAGTCGCGGTCGAGCCCTACCTCATCACGCTGACCGAGGAATCGGACGTGTTCCCGGTGTTTCAGCACGAGGGAACCGAGTTCATCTACATGCTTGAAGGCCATATCGGGTACCGCCACGGCGGCCAGATGTACCGCCTGCGGCCGGGGGATTCGCTGTTCTTCGACGCCGACGCCCCGCACGGCCCGGAAGAGTTGGAGAAGCTGCCGATCCGCTTCCTCTCGGTCATCGCCTATCCGCGCAAGGGGTAGGGCTGCCAGACCGCCACATCTTTTCCTAATCGGAAAAAATCTTTCCTTCGATCGATTGCCAAGGCTTCGGCCGTCCGGTAAACTCCGGCCCCCATCAGGACGGCAGTAGGAACCACAGCCAATGTGCGGAATCGCCGGAATTATGTACAAGCACGTCGGCGCCGAGCAACATGCCGGCAAAGCGCTGATCGACATGCTCGACGGGTGCCAGCATCGCGGGCCGGATTCGACCGGTTTCGCGCTTTATGGCCCGGCCGAGCCCGATAAGCTGCGGCTGCGTTTCTTTATCGGCAGCGGCGACGAAGCCGCGCGCGCGGTCGAGCGCATCCGGGTCGCGCTCGCCGAGCAGCAGGCCGAGATCGTCGAGGACGAAATCGTCGGCACCAACTACCGGGCGATCGTCAAGTTCATCGGCGATTTGCAGAAGTTCGCCTATGTCATGGAGCATGCGGCGAAGGTGTTTTCGATCGGCAACAGTCTCGATGTGATCAAGGATATCGGCGGCGCCCATGACGTCGACGAGACCTATCACGTGCATCAGTTCGAGGGCAGCCACGGCCTCGGCCATGTCCGCCTGGCGACCGAATCGGACGTCAAGCCGGAAGCCGCCCATCCGTTTTGGGCCACCGGGTTCGGCGATATCGCGATCGTCCACAACGGCCAGATCACGAACTATTGGAAGATGCGCCGCCGGCTCCAGCGCCGCGGCTTCGAGTTCAACACCGACAACGACAGCGAGCTGATCGCCGTCTATCTGGCCGACAAGCTGTCGCACGGGTTTACGCTTAGGGACGCGCTCAAGACGTCGATCGACGACCTCGACGGAACCTTTTCCTTCCTGGTGTCCACCAAGGACGAAATCGGCTACGCGAAGGACCATCTGGCGGCCAAACCGATGGTGATGTACGAGACCGATGGCCTGATCGCCATCGCCTCCGAGGAGGTGTCGCTCAATCGCCTGTTCCCGGGACAGGCTTTGGATACCACCGAGCCCCCGCCAGGAACCTACAATACATGGTCACGATCGACTTAGCGCAGCTCCCCGTCCGCGACGCCAATGAACTGATTCGGGACTACGGCGAAAAGGGCGAGGACATCGAGCTCATCAACCCGGATGCGCGCCACCATCTGGGGGTCGGGCTGACGTCCGATGTCACCGTCCACATCCGCGGCTCGGCGGGCTATTTCTGCGCCGGCCTGACCGACGGGCCGCGCTTCATCGTCGACAACAATGTCGGCTGGGGGCTAGCCGACAACATGTACCGCGGCTCCATCGTCGTCGGCGGCAACGCCAGCGCCATCGCCGGCGTCGCCATCCGCGGCGCCGAGGTCGTCATCAAGGGCAATATGGGCTCACGGGCCGGCCAGGTGATGAAAGAAGGCACCCTGTGCTGCGCCGGCAATGCGAATTTCATGGCCGGTTACATGATGTATGGCGGCCGCATCATCATCCTCGGCGATTCCGGCGAGCGGGTCGGCGAAGACATGACCGCAGGCGATATCTATGTCGCCGGGCGGGTGCAGTCGCTGGGCTCCGACGCCGAACTCACCGATCTGCCGGCCGACGAACTCGATAGCATCCGGGAATTCCTCGACCGCTACGAGATCTCCGTCACCGGGACGTTCCAGAAAATCGTCAACGCCGGCAAGCGCCTGCGCTATCCGACCAGCGAGCGCCAGATGCGGCCGATCCCTTTCTTCACGTTTTCCGGCAAGTCCGACTATTGGAACCGCAAAGTGCAGGAGGACGTCCACATCAAGGCCCAGATCGGCCGCTACCGGATCCGCGGCTATGGCGGCGCCCGGCCGTTGCCGCACCTCTCCGATCTCGCCTTCCGCAAGGACCTGTCTCAAGCCGGGAACGATCCCGACGTCGTGTCAAAGGTCGCGATGGCGACCGAGATCGGCGGCCTGAACGGGGCCACGCCGCTGCGGCTGACGATGCCGGTGATGATCGCGCCGATGAGCTACGGCGCGCTCAGCGCGTCGACCAAGAGCGCTATCGGCATGGCTTCGACGCTCTCCGGGATCGCCGAGAATACCGGCGAGGGCGGCATGAGCAACGCCCAGCGCGATGCCGCCGAGCAGCTGATCTTTCAATGCCTCGGTGGCCGGTTGGGCTGGAACATCCATGACATGAAGCGGGCCAACGGCCTCGAAATTTATATCTCGCAGGGTGCCAAGCCCGGCTTCGGCGGCCAGCTGATGGCCAAGAAAGTGACCAAGGAGTTGGCGCGTATCCGCGGCATTCCCCATGGCATCGACTTGCGCTCGCCGTCGCGCCATCCCGACATTCTCGGCGCCGACGACCTGGTCATCAAGGTCGAGGAATTCCGCGAGGCGACCGGCTACCGACTCCCGGTCAGTGTCAAGATGGGTGCCGGCCGCGTCCGCGACGACATCAAGATCGCGGCCAAGGACGGCTTCGACTTCATCGAACTCGACGGCATGCAGGGCTCGACCGGCGCGGGCAGCGCCGAGGTCCTGGAATATGTCGGGATCCCGACGCTGGCGGCGATTATCGAGGCCGAAGAGGCGCTGGCCGAAATCGGCAGCCGCGACAAGGTCGAGATCGTGCTGATGGGCGGTATTCGCGACGGCATCGACGGCGTCAAGGCGCTCTGTCTCGGCGCCGACGCCTTCGCCATGGGCACCTCGATCATCATCGCCGGCGGTTGCATCGCCTGCATGCAGTGCCATGTCGGCCAGTGCGTCACCGGCATCGCGACCCAGGATCCGGAACACGAGAAGCGCTACAACGTCCCGGTCGAGGCCGAGAATATTCACCGCTTTCTCGAAGCGGTGCGGTTCCAGGTCGCGACGATCACCCGCGCGCTCGGCCACGATGACGTGAGCCAGTTGTCGCGCGACGACCTCGTCGCCTTGACGCCGGAGGCCGCCGCCATCACCGGCCTGCCTTACGAGCCCGAGCACCGCGACCACGACGAAGACCTCGAAATCCGCATGGAGGCGGTGTGACATGGCCGAGGTCTATGACATCAACCGCATCGCCGTACCCGACGCGCCGCCGGATTACGAGGACGATACCCGCGACGTCCACTATGTCCCGGCGCCATGCCAGGTCGCCTGCCCGGTGGGCACCGACGCGCCGTCCTATATCGCTTATATCTGGGAAGAGAATTGGGAGCAGGCGTTCGAGGCGATCACCGCGACCAACCCGTTCAGCTCGATCTGCGGGCGGGTCTGCGATGCGCCCTGCGAGCCGGCTTGCCGTCGCGTCGACAGCGACGGGCCGGTGGCGATTCGCAATCTCAAGCGCACGGTCATGGACCGTCTCGGCAAGGATCACCATCTGCCCGCGGTGGCGGTTACCAGGCCGGAGACCATTGGCATCGTCGGCGGCGGCCCCGCCGGTCTGACCGCCGCGCACGATCTGGCGGTCGCCGGGTTCGAGGTCCATGTCTACGAGATGTCGGACCGCCTCGGCGGCATGATGGTGTGGGGCATTCCCGCATTTCGCCTGCCGGTGGGCACGATCGAGGAAGACCTCGACCGGCTGTTCGGCCGCTGCCCCGGCATAAAGACCCATCTGAATTGCGCCTTCGGCACCGACGTTACCTTCGACGACCTGAAGGCACGGCACGACGCGGTGCTGATGACCATCGGTGCCTGGTGGGGCAAGCCGATGAGCATCCCCGGCGAAGACGATCCGCGGGTCATCGACGGCGTCGGCTTCCTGCGCCGGGTCAACGGCGGCGAGCGCCCGACCCTGCCGGAGACGGTGTTGGTCGTCGGTGGCGGTGATGTCGCCATGGACGCCTGCCGCGTCGCCAAGCGATTGCCGGGCTGCAAGGAGGTCAAGGTCATCTACCGCCGCGGTCCCGACGAGATCCCGGCCCGCCGCGATGAGCTCGATGGCGCGATCAAGGAAGACGTCGAATTCGTCTACAACACCCAGCAGGTCGAAATCGTCCCCCACGGCGACGAAATCGCCTTGCGCTGCGTCCAGACGACCTTGGGCGAGCCCGATGAGGACGGCCGCCGCCGTCCGGTCGAGGTGCCCCGGACCGAGCACGACCTCCCCTGTGGCATGGTCATCGCGGCGGTCGGCCAGAAAGCGATCTGCGACGATCTCGACACTCGCGGCATGATGGCCGGCGACCGCATCAAGTCCGACTTCGGTGGCATGCGTACTGCCGACCCCAAGGTCTTCGCCGCCGGCGACGGGGCGTTCGGCGGTTCGACCATCGTCATGGCGATGAACCATGGCCAGCGCGCCGCCTACTACATCAAGGCCTTCCTCGACCAAGTCGAAAACCCGATGCCCTACCGCACGCCCTATCGGACGCGGCGGGTGCCGGTTGCGCAGGACATCATGTGGGAGCGATTCCCGCGCCAGGAGCAGGCGTTCCATGGCCTTGGAGAAAATCCGGTAGCCTTTCCCGAGATCGAATCCGCCTATCCGCTGGATGTCGCCAAGGCCGAGGCGGCGCGCTGCTACCGATGCGACGCCGAAACCGGGTCGACCGACTATTCGGTGCGCCACCGCGAGGACATCTTCTCGATGGCCCGAATCAACCCGGTCGACGTCGCCAAGAACCGGGCCATGCTGCGTCACCGCCTGGTGCCGCGGGAGAACCCATTCCCCGCCGATCGCTCGGCGACGCTCGACGACCTGGTGTTCCTGCCGGCAAACCTGTCGCGCTTGGTGATCGATCCCTATCGCGAGGCGTGCCGGCTGTCGGCGGACCTCGCCGGCCGGCTGCCGCTCGCCCATCCATTCTTCGTCGCTGGGTTCGACGCGGCACCGGAAGAGATTCGACGCGATGTCGCCCGCGGACTCGTCATTGCCGAGTGCGGCTATGTCGGGCGGACGCGGTTGGGCGATGCGTCGCCGTGGCTTCAGCTCGTCCGTCCCGGCGCGGATACCCCCGATGAAAACGCCGACGGCATCATAGTCGTCGATGCGGAGGATGATTGGGACGCGGTAGGCGGCTGTCGTCAACGCGAGGACCAACTCTTGGGATTGGCGGTTTCGTCGCCGGGTGCGCTCGAAGTCGCAATTCCGCGCGCGTTCGAGGCGGGGTGCGATCTGCTGATGCTCGACGGCACCGGAGACCTCTGCGGCTCCTGGCCCGAGCTCCGAAGCGCGCCCGATTTGCGCATCCTGCGCGACGCGATCCGGGTTCTTCGGGCACTCAACCGCGAGGAAGAACTCGAGATCGTCTATTTCGGCGGCGTGCGCTCGGGCACCGATGCGGCCAAGATCATTGCCCTCGGCGCCAATGCGGTGGTGCTCGGCGTGCCCGTCGGGCTTGGCGTCGGCGGAGAAATCACCGCCGATCACGACCTGCGATTTGCCGCCGACTATTCCGATGCCGACCGCGTCGATGCGGTGGCCAACATTGTCAAGGCCAGTGGCGGCGAGGCGTCGATGATGGCGCGCTGCACCGGTAAGACCGACGTCCACAACCTAGAGCCCGAGGACATGCGGGCGATCACCTTGGCGACCGCGGACGCTACCGGCATTCCTTTGGTCGGCAAACATTGACGGGGCCGCTGATGCGGTCGCCCACGCGCGGATCAATATCGCGGTTGCCGACGGGTCGGTGACCGCGTCACAATGATCGCCGACAACCGATGGCGGCGCATAGGACACAGGGGGACAACCATGGCAGTTAATCTGGGACAGGTCGCAAAGACCAAGAAGATCAAATATTTCCTCGTCAGCTTCGTCGACTTGTTCGGCGTCCTGCGGGCCAAGCTGGTGCCGGCGCGGGCGATCGCCGGCATGCAGAAGGCCGGTGCCGGGTTCGCCGGTTTCGCGGCCTGGCTCGATATGACGCCGGCCCATCCCGACATGTTCGGCGTGCCCGACCCCGACAGCCTGATCCAGTTGCCGTGGAAGCCCGAGGTCGGGTGGCTGGCCGCCGATCTCTACATGGACGGTGTTCAGGTCGAGGCCTCGCCGCGCGTCATGCTCAAGCGCCAGCTCGAGCGCGCGGCAAAGAAAGGCTACCGCCTCAAGACCGGGATCGAGGCGGAATATTTCCTCATCGATCCCGCCGGCGACCGCATCTCCGATCCGCACGACACGCAGGAAAAGCCGTGTTACGACCAATCCGCGCTGATGCGCCGCTACGACGTCATCTCCGAAATCTGCGATTCAATGATCGAAATGGGGTGGTCGCCCTACCAAAACGACCACGAGGACGCCAACGGCCAGTTCGAACTGAACTGGGATTACGATGACGCGCTCAAGACCGCCGACCGGCATACCTTCTTCAAGTTCATGGTCAAGTCGATCGCCGAGAAGAACGACCTGCGCGCCACCTTCATGCCCAAACCGTTCCTCAACCTGACCGGCAACGGTTGTCATTGCCATGCGTCGATCTGGGACAATCCCGGCAAGAAGAACCTGTTCCACGATCGCAAGGACGAGATGGGCCTGTCGAAGCTGGCCTATCACTTCCTCGGCGGCGTGCTGAACTCGACCGAGGCGCTGTGTTCGATCTTCAACCCGACGGTCAACAGCTACAAGCGGATCAACGCCCCGGTGACGCTTTCGGGCGCGACCTGGTCGCCGAATACGGTGACCTACGGCGGCAACAACCGCACCCACATGGTGCGCATTCCCGATCCCGGCCGGTTCGAGTTCCGGCTCATGGACGGCGCCGCCAATCCGTATTTGCTGCAAGCCGGTTTGCTGGCTACCGGCCTCGACGGGATCGAGAACAAGCGCGATCCGGGCAAGCGCCTCGATATCAACATGTATACCGAAGCCCACAAGGCGCGGGGGGCGAAGAAACTGCCGCTCAACTTGCTCGACGCACTGCGGTTGACAGCCAAGAGCAAGACGCTGCGCGAGACCATGGGTGCGGACAACATCGACAGCTACGTCAAGCTGAAGATGGGCGAGTGGGATCGTTATAGCCGCCACCTCAGCCAGTGGGAGCGCGACCACACCCTCGACGTGTAGGTGGAGGACTTGCCGCCGGGTAGGGCTAGCGGTGGCTCCAATCGTTGGGGTCGTCGGACGCATGTGGCGACAGGCCGAGGGTGTCGCCGTCGGTGGTGATGCCGAGGCCGAGCACGGTGCGGTTGGCGTAGGCGAAATAGGCGACAACCTGATTGATTTCCAAGATCTCGCCGTCGTCGAAGCCGGACGACCGTAGATCCTCGATCGAGCTTTCGGCCATCGTCGCCGGGGCCACGGTCAGGCAGCGCGCGTAATGCAGGGCGGCCAGGTCGCGGCCGGTGAAGGCCAATTCCGGCCTGTCGGCCTCCAACGCGTCGCGGGCCGCCGCCGCCCGGCCGGCGTCTTCCAACAGGCGCGTCAGGCCGGCGAAATGGTGCTCGACGCAGTAGGCGCAGCCGTTGAGCAGGCTGACATAGACGCCAATGCTTTCGACCAGCACCTTGGGCAGCGTGTTGCCGCCGTGGTGGAGGACGTATTTGTACAGCGTCATATGGCCGTCGAGCGTGTGCGGCCGGAGGCTGTGGGCAGTCATGATATTGTCGACATGGCCGTCGGCACCCTTGATGCGATCGTAGGTCTTGCGCAGGCGCGCCGAGGCCTCGTCAGGGGATATGGTGCGAATCCAGGTCATCGCTCGGCTCATTCATTCGTGGATCAGCGCGATCATCGCCGACCCCGGGCCGAAAGGCCATGGCCCAAAGCATTCCGGACGGTTATTCGCCGCAGCCGAGACAAAGATCGAATTCGTACGCCAACAGGAGTCCGACGATGAAATTGTCGACATCGTCCTCGCGATTCCATGCCCATCCGGCATCGGCGGCGAGCCCGAAATCGAACAAATAGCCGCCGCTGACCTGCAGCAACACGTCGTCCACATCGGGCATGCCGCTTGTCGACGTCGTACGTCCGGTATAGGAGACAGCGCCGTTCCATTGGTCATATCCGACGCCGATTCCAGCCGTGACATAGTAACGGTCCTGGCCCCAGACGCCGTCGGCGTTCTCGAAATAGACGCCCTCGACGATCGGCGTCACCTCGATCCCATCGCCGATTTCGCCGGTCCAGTTCAGACCGAGCACGTAGCCAATCTCGGTGTCCTCGCCGGGCTGGCTTACGTCCTGATAGGCGAATCCCGCGTGGTACGCAAAACCGTCGAGCCCTGGAATCTCGGCGCCGTCGAGCGCCAGCACGAATGATGACAGGTCGCCGGTGTTGCTCGGCCCACCGTCCGACACGTGGGTGCGGCCACGGTTGGTAAAGGCCGATTCGCTGAGGATGGTGTTGTCGAGGAAGAAGGTGCTGCCGGAAAAAGTGTGTTTGCCAATGTGGCTGCCATCGAGCGTGATCGAGCCGCCGAAACCGATGCGCTCGGTCAGTTCGTAATCCTCGGCGAAGTCGACACCGTAGATACCCGGCGCCAGATCCCAGGCGGTGCCGAAATCGGGTGTGAATTTGCCGCCGACGGCACCGAACCATTCTCCTTCATAATTCAGAGAAAGGACCTCGACGAAGAGACCTTCGTCGCCGAAGTACCGGTCTTCGAATGGCGCTGGATCGAACACCGGTTCCGCCACCCCCGCGGCCTCGATGAACAGGCCGGGCAACAGATGAATGGCGATGACAGGCTCGATGGTTGTGAACAGGTCGTTGATTTCGGCGCCCGGATCGTCCGAATGGTAAGTATGGTCGTTTTGAATTTCGACGAGGACACCGAAGTCGACATACGGATAGGTCCGGCTCGGCTCGGTCGTCTCCTCGAGGACATCCTCGACATCCTCTTGACGGAAAATTTCTTCGCCGTTTTGCGCTGCCCCGCCGACGGGCCAATACAGGACGGCGAATAGGGTCGATAGGGAAAGCGCGAATGCTCGCCGACGGCATGAGAACTTCATTCGATAGCTCCACTGATTCATTTCGCGCACTAGCGTCGACCTCCACGGTCGGCCGTCAGCGATACCCTGGTTGATTGAAGCATTTCAATTAGTTGTTATTGCGCATGATACGCATTCTAAATAAATGAACGGCACGTTGGCAATGCCGTCACCATGATCGCCGTCTGTCGTGCGCACTTGGTCCGGGCTATCGACCGGGTTAATCGGATTCGCCAATGGCACCGCGGTCTCCCGCGATCGGGGCGTGCTGTGTTAAAAGGCAACCTGAGGAAAGCAATTGCACCAGAGGCGGGTGGAGATTGAACGCCGTGCCGCAGCAAGACTATCTCGAACTGGCGCGGACCTATGTCGCGCGTTCCAATGCCCACGATCTGTCCGCGATACTGCCGATGTTCGATAGCGGTGCGGTTTACCGTTCGTCGCGGGTCGGAGAGCATGTTGGGCGCGAAGCCATCGGAGCCATGATGGGGAGCTTCTTCGAGCGGTTCCCGGATGTGGTCTGGAAGGTTCCGACCTACGGCGAAACGGGACCCCGCACAATCGGCTTTGGCTTCGTCATGCGGGCGACGGACCAAGATAGCGGCGAGTCCATCAAGGTCCATGGCCACGAGCGCATTGAGTTCACGCGCGACGGCTTGATCGACGCTATCGACGTCGCCACGTGAATCTTGCGGCGTCGGCCGATCGCGGTGACAACGCCGTGCGATCAAGCTAGAGCATTATGTGTCCATGTAGAACCATTCTGCCGGAGGCATTTCTTGCCATGACCAGGAAGGCGCCGAACAGCGTATCCGGTATACGGTCGAGGCGGTTGACGCCGTCATGGCGAAACAGGCCCCGACCCGACAGGGTTGCGTTTGGGCGGGCGTCCGCGTCGTTGCCGCCCTCACCCGATGCTTCGGCATCGCGTTTCGGACGGCGCCTCGCGAGCCGTCTCGCCCAACCCGCAACAGAATTGCTTCTACATGGACACATAGCGCTCTTGGGTGGTCGATGAGCGACCGGACACCAGTCAAGCAGGGCAATAGGGCGGCGCAGAATCGCGTTCTGTCGCCACCCGACCAACGGAAGGCCCTCGGCGAGGCGGTGGACCTTCAGAATGCCGGCCGGCTGACCGACGCGGAGCGGCTGCTTCGCCGCATCCTGCAACTCGATCCCGACAACACCGATGCCTGGCTAAATATGGGCAACCTGCTCAACCATCAGGGAAAATTGGAGGACGCCTCGGCGGCCTTCCGTAAGGTCGTCGCGCGCAATCCAGACAATGCCCAAGGCCATCTCAACCTCGGGGCCTGTCTCGACAATTCGGGTCGCCGCGAGGACGCGATTGTCTGTTACCGCCGTGCGCTGTCAATCAGGCCCGATTACACGATCGCCCTGGCCAACTTGGGCAAGGCGTTGTGCGAGAAGGGCGATTTCCGGCAAGCGATGACCGAACTCGAGCGTGCCGTCGAGCTGACGCCGGATTACGCCAAAGCTCATCTTCACTTGGGCCGCGCCCAAAAGATGCTCGGCAACGCCAAAGCGGCCATCGCCGCCTTCACCAAAGCGGACGCGCTCGTGTCCGACAGCGTCGTCACCCTGATGGAACTGGCCGGCGCCCAGCGCCAGGGCGGCAAGGCGGATGAAGCGGTCGCCACCCTCGGCCGGGTCCTTGAGCTTGAGCCGGACCTGCCCGAGGCTTTTCTTAGTCTGGGCAACGCGTTTTCCGAGAAGGGCGAGACCGGGAGCGCGATAAGCGCCTTTCGCCGGGCGATCGTGATCCGCCCGTCCTACGCCGAGGCCCACAATAACCTTGGCAACGCGTTGCAGGATCACGGCCGCCTCGACGACGCCATCGAATGCTACAAGATGGCGCTTCGGCAAAATCCTGGCTTCGTCATGGCGCACAGCAATTTGTTGCTGTGCCAGCAATACAATCCCGAGATAACGCCGGAGACCCAATATCGGGCTCATATCGAGTTCGACCGCCGCTTCGTCCGCTCGCTCGCGCGCGAGATCCTGCCGCACGCCAACAGCCTGGATCCGAACCGTCCGATCAGGGTCGGCTATCTATCGGGCGGATTTCGCCGCCACCCGGTCGGCTTCATGATCACGCCGTCGCTTCGCCATGGCGATGCCGCGCAATACCAGACCTATTGCTATTCCACCAGCCCGCGCGTCGATGCCGTGACGGGCGATATCAAGAAATATTGCAAGGGCTGGCGCTCGCTGACCGGCGTTGACGACCGCGCCGCGGCGGCCATGATTCGGCGCGACGGGATCGATATCCTGGTCGACCTCGCCGGGCACGGCAGCGGGGCGCGGCTCATGGTTCTGGCCCGCAAGCCGGCGCCGGTTCAGGTCAAGTGGATCGGCGGCCTGTTCAACACCACCGGCCTCAGCACGATCGACTACTTGATCACCGACTGGGTTCAATCACCGGAAGGATTCGACAAACACTTCGTCGAAGAGCTGGTCCGGCTGCCCGACGGCTATGTCTGCTTCGATCCGCCGGGCTACGCTCCCGATGTCGGCCCATTGCCGGCCGCGCGTAACGGCTATGTAACCTTTGGCTGCTTCAACAATCTGGCCAAGGTGACGCCGCAGGTGATTGCGCTGTGGTCGCGGATCATGCGTGCGGTGCCGGGCTCGCGGATCATCCTCAAGACCAAGTCGCTGAAAGAGCGGCCCGTTCGCGATCGCTTCATGCGGAAATTCGCCGACCATGGAATCACGCCCGATCGCGTCGATCTGCGCCCGCCGTCGCCGCACCATCTGTTGCTCGATACCTACAACGAGATCGACATCGCCCTCGACCCATTCCCCTATACCGGCGGGTTGACGACGTGCGAGGCGATGTGGATGGGGACGCCGGTCCTGACCATGCCGGGCGAGACCTTGGCCGCGCGCCACGCCGCGACCCATCTCAGCAATGTCGGCTTGAGCGACTGGATCGTCGGGTCCGAAGAGCACTATTTCGCCGCGGCCGTCCGGCGTTCCGCCGACCTGCCCGCGTTGGCTCGGCTGCGTCGGGACTTGCGCCAAACAGTCGCCCGGTCGCCGCTCGTCGACGGACCGAAATTCGCCCGTAATCTCGAGGCCGCCTACCGCATGATGTGGCGGCGCTGGTGTGAGGGGGAAGTCTCCGGCCGGCGCGCCGATGAGGTTTCGATGGCCGATACCCCAAACCCCGATATCGGCGCCATCGCCGGCGCCGATTTCGCCGATACGCTTGCGGTAGACGTCGATCCGCGGGCCGCGATATCGGGAGCAGGCGACGCCGCCGCGGAGGATGCGAAGTCGGCGAACCCCGTCATCGGCCGTCAAGGCGTGCCGAACCGCCGGACCCTGAAATAACGGACTCGAAGGATCCGCCTGTCCATGCACCGATATTTGACCGCAGTCACGACCGTAGTCGCCGCCGTACTCGCTCTTGCTGCGACCGCAGGTGATGGCCGTGGCCAAACCACCGCCGGCCAAGCCGTGGTTTACAAGGATTGGAAGCTGACATGTACCGAGGTTCCGGCGCCGGCCCAAACCGACACCGACCCCGCGGGAGCGGCGGCCGACAATCGGACCGTATGCTATATCTTCAACGATGTCCGCAACCCCGAGGACGACACCGTCCTCGCCGCCGTCGGCTTGCGTTATATGGGTGCCGAGAACAAGCCGTTTCTCATATTCCAGCTGCTGCCGTCGATCGACCGTGAGTTCGGCGTCCGCTTCGCCGTCGACGATGGGCCGGTTCGCGAAGGCGACGTGCGCGGTTGCGACGATCTGAAATGCCTCGTCGTCGGGCAAGTCTCGGCCGAACTCCTGACGGCGATGAAGGCCGGAAATGTGCTGATTTTATCATTCAAGCTCGGCGACCAACAGGGCCGGCTCGACCTGTCGCTGCTGGGATTTACGGATGCCAGCAGCGAACTGACGAAGATGGTGCGCTGACAGGGCCCAATCCGATCTGTTGCAAATTGGCCACAGGTGGCGGCAAATCGTTACGCCCAATCGCAGAATTCGGGCTTCAACGGTTTACAGCGTGCGTTCGGTCCGTCAGTCTATTTCCACGAATCAGAGAAGCCAGGACCATTTTGGTCCGCCAGCGGCCGGGCGTTTGCGTTTGCGATTGGCATTATTCGAAGATTGAAGCCAAGGGGACACTGGGGAAGTCGGGATAACGAACGGTTTTTGGTTCTCATGCTTGGCAATGCTGCTGGCCATTGATGGTGTCTAAGCATTCCCGACAGTCGCGCGAACGCATCGCCTGCCCGGCACAGCCTACCAATTGACCCGCCTTTAGGCCGGCGCCTGCACCCTAATCAGACATTCGTGGTGTCGAATGCGGACAGTTGCGAACGCTCATGCGCGTTTGGCGACGACGGCGTAGACCCGGGCCTCGGTGCGCGAGAGCCGCCAACCCGCGACGTCGACCACCATATTGTGCGCAAAGTCGGACTTGATCCGATCGCCGAGTCGCCGCCGCAAGGCCGTAATTTCGAGCCTGGCGAGGCCATCGAGGGATAGATGGAGGTCGCAAGCGAGGGCGCGCAGCGTTACGGCAACCGGCGCGCCGTCACAGTTGCGGCCGATTGCCGCCGCCGCTTCCGGGTTCGTGAACAAGCGCACCAGGGCGTCGCGCGCGCGGGCCTCGTCAGACGGCCACAGCCGCGCCATCGCGGCACAGGGCGTCAATGCGCCGGCGGCGGCGAGCGCGCGGATCACGAGGCGGCGGGTCAAATCCATCGTATTCTCGAACCGCGGCCGGGATTCAAGCGACGCCGGCGCGATCGAGCATGGCGTGAAGCAGGATGTTGCACCCCGCCTCCAGATCTGCCGGTGCCGCATCTTCGGCCTCGTTGTGGCTGAGCCCATCGCGGCAGGGAACGAAGATCATCGCCGTCGGCGCGACGCGCGACAGAAAGAAGGCATCATGCCCGGCACCCGATACAATGTCGCGATGGCTGTATCCCTGTGCCGCGGCGGTGGACCGGACGGCGCCCACGCACTCGGCGTCAAATACCACCGCTGACGTGTCGGCGACGACCTCGACCGTAACCTCGACATCGTGCTCGGCCGCGATCCGCTCCAAAGCCGCCCGCAGCGCCCGATCCATGGCATGGCGGACGGCATCGTCGGGATGGCGGAGGTCGATCGTGAAATCGACGCGGCCGGCGATGGTGTTTCGCGAATTTGGCGATACCGCCATCTCACCGGCGGTGGCGACGCCATCCGGTGCGTGGTCGAGGGCGATGTCACGCAGCGCGATGATCATCGCCGCGGTTGCGGTCATCGCGTCGCGGCGGCGCGGCATCGGCGTCGTGCCGGCATGGGAATCCTGGCCGCCTACCGAAACGTCATACCAGTAGAGACCTTGCCCGCCGGTGACGACGCCGATCGTCTTGTCTTCCGATTCCAGGATCGGTCCCTGCTCGATGTGAGCCTCGAAATAGGCGCCGACAGCGGTGCCGCCACAGGGCCGCTCGCCGGCATAGCCGATGCGCCCGAGTTCCGCGCCGATCGTCGCCCCGTCAGCATCGGCGCAGGCCAGCCCCTTATCGAGCGAATAGGCGCCGGCGAAAACCGCCGATCCGACCATCGACGGCGCGAAGCGCGCGCCCTCTTCGTTGGTCCACACCGCCACCTCGATCGGGCTCTCGGTTTCGATGCCGGCATCGTTCAGCGCGCGCACGACCTCGAGGCCCGCGAGCACGCCATAGACGCCATCGAATCTTCCGCCATGGGGTTGGGTGTCGAGATGGCTGCCGGTGACCACCGGCGGCCGGCTGTCGTCGCGACCCGGTCTGCGCGCGAAAATGTTGCCCATACGGTCGACGGCGACCGAACAACCGGCGGCCTCGCACCATGCGGCGAACAGGTCGCGGCCGACCTTGTCCTCATCGCTCAAAGCCAAGCGTCCGCAGCCGCCATTGGGCAAGGCCCCAATCTTGGCCATTTCCATCAGGCTGTCCCACAATCGCGAGCCATCAACGCGCAGGTTTCGCATCACTGTTTGCCCCTTCCGTCTGTCGGCGGTGAATTATAGTGTGACGCGAGCGAAAACAAACGCTTCGGGCGCCGGCCGCGCCGAGGGCGGGGTTCAGGCAAAATGCCGCTCCCGTCCATAGCGCCATCCCAGGATGATCGAAATCAACGCCAGCAGCGACGCGGCCAGCATCAGCGCGATCATCGGATAGGGCGTGCCATTTTGAAGATGGCCGACGGTCTGGGCGAATATCGCGGCGATCAACATCTGCAGAAACCCGGACAACCCGGCGGCGGTTCCGGCCAATTTCGGGTTGACGTTGAGCGCGCCGGCCTGGCTGTTGGGCATCGCGACACCGCCGCCGAACGCGATAAACACACCCGGCCCGAAGATCGCCAACGGGGACCAGATTCCCGACAATGCAAGTCCGGCCGCGACCAGCGTCGCGAGGAGCGATATGACCGTGCCCGCGATCACCAAACGGTTGATCCCCAGAACCGCGGATAGCCGGCCCGCCGTCACATTGCCAGCCATGAACCCAAGCGACACGAGGATGAAGTAGAGCCCATACTCGGTTGCCGGTCGGCCGAGGACATTGACCATCAAATAGGGTGCGGCCGAGGCATAGGTGAAGAATACGGCGAGCAGGAACGCGCTCTGTAGGGCATAGCCGTTGAACAGAGGCGACCGCAACAGAACCGCGAACCCGCCGATCATTCCCAGTGCACCGCCGCGTGGCGCGCGATCTTCGTTGGTCTCGGCCAGCCGCAGCCAGACGCCGATGAGAACCGCGATTCCGATCGATCCGACGAACGCGAAATTCGCCCGCCACCCGACATAGTCCGTCAACACGCCGCCGACCGCCGGCGACAGCATTGGTGCCACCACCATCGCCACGGTGATATAGGCGATCACCCGGGCGACCTGGTCTTGCGGAAAGACGTCGCGGACGATGGCGCGCGACAACACGATGCCACAGGTTCCCCCGGCGGCCTGGATGATGCGGCCGATGATCAGCATGGTCACGGACGACGCCAACGTGCACAGCAGACTGCCGGCAAGAAAGATGGCGATCCCGGTCAGCATTACCGGACGCCGCCCGAAGCGGTCGGACAACGGACCGTAGGCCAGGGTAGCCAGGGCGATGGCGACCATCGATAGGCTGAGGGTCAGTTGCGCGGCGCCTGCACTGACACCGAATTCGGCCTGGATCGCCGGCAAGGCAGGCAGGAAGATCTGGATCGCCATCGGGCTGAGCGCCGTCGCGGCAACCAGGATCGCCATGAATATCACGCCGGGCGACTGTGGTCGTAAGGCGTCGGCGGCATCGGGCGGGATGGCGGTCATTCAGTTCCGGTTCAGCCTGGGAAGATAGGATGACGTGGGATACAGATATGAGGCAAATCTTCCATAAATGAAGCGCTCCGAATGAATACCATGGTTCTGTTCCGATTCATCGCCGCCGCTATCGGGTTTCTGCTCGGCTGTGCCGCCGCCGCCGCGAACGGCCAGGGGTACACACGGGAGGCGCCGGTCCTGGCCCGTCCCGTCGCCGCCCTGGCACAGATCACGATCACCCCGGTCGACGCCATGAACGCCGAGATGCGGCGCGCTTATATCATTGGAATCCAAGAGGAATTAGCCGCGCACGGCTATCAACCGGGCCCCGCGGACGGCGTCATGGGAAGCCAAACGGTTGCCGCTATCCGCGCCTATCAGAGTGATGCCGGACTGCCGGTCACCGGTGTCGCCAGCAAGGAACTCCTCGATCACATGAAATTCGTCCTGCCCAAGGTCTACGCCGGCGATACGCCGCCCGGGCAGGCGAGTGCGGTCTATCTCGGCCTCGTCGAAGAGGTGCAGATCGAACTTCAGAAGCGTGGCTACTACGTCGGCATCGTCGACGGCGACGAAGGGCCGCGAACCCGCGAGGCAATCACCCGATTTCAGCGCGATGCGGGGTTGCCGGCGAGCGGCCGCGCCGACGCGTTGGTCCTTCGCCAACTGCTGGTCACCGACCCCGGAATCCGCAGCCCCGATCAATCGAATTAGACGTCACAAGATTTTCGCCGATACCTTGACCTTCCAGTAACTGGAAGGTTTATATATGTGGGTGTGCGGCGAGTGTCGGGCCGTACCGAGGAGATCAGCGATGAACATCGGCGAGGCGGCGGTGCGGTCCGGTCTCAGCGCCAAGACCATTCGCTATTATGAAGGCGTCGGGTTGATCGATGCCCCCAATCGCACCGCGTCGGGCTATCGCGATTTCGAGACCCGAGACATTCACATCCTGCGCTTCGTCCACCGTGCCCGCGGGCTCGGATTCTCCGTCGTTGAGTGCCGTGACCTGTTGGCCCTCTACCGCGATCGCAATCGCGCCAGTGCCGATGTCAAAGCCATCGCGTTGCGGCGGGTGGCGGATATCGATCGCAAGATCGAGGAGCTTCACTCGTTGCGCGCCAACTTGAGCGACCTGGCAAAAAAGTGCCATGGCGACGATCGTCCGGATTGTCCCATCCTCGACGATTTGTCCGGGGTGGAGCGATGAAAATTTTGATCGCCGTCGCGGTTTTGGTCGCCGTCGTAGCCGGAGTCGCGTTGTATACGATGAACAGGAAACCGGCTATCGCCGGGCAAGCCGACCCAGCCGATTCCGCGCAGGTCGCCCGCGGCGAGGCCCTCTATGCCGACCGCTGCGCGCTTTGTCACGGTGCCCAATTGGAAGGTCAACCCGACTGGCAGAGCCGAAATGCGGACGACCGGTTACCGGCGCCGCCTCACGACGAGAGTGGACATAGCTGGCATCACCCGGACATGGTTCTGTTCGAGCTAACCAAATACGGTCCACAAAAGTTCGCCGGTTCCGACTACCAGAGCGACATGCCGGCTTTCGAGGGCGAAATGTCCGACCAGCAGATTTGGGATTCCATCGCCTATATCATGAGCCGATGGCTCGACGAGATTGCGACGCGGCAACAGACGATCGATGACCGTTACCGTGCGGCCGAGGGAGCTGAACAATGACTCACGTGCACACCCAAGCCTCCCCCGGCGATGAGACCGCGGCGGCGGCCCAAGCCAAGGATCCGGTTTGCGGCATGACCGTCGACTTGCCGACCGCCCAGCACCGGCATGGCCATGGCGGCGTCGAATATGCGTTTTGCGGCAAGAATTGCCGGGAGAAATTCATCGCCGATCCGGAAGCCTATTTGACCGGAAAGCGAGCTACCGCGCCGGACGCGCCCCCCGGCCCGCAATGGACCTGTCCAATGCACCCGGAGATCGTTCGTGACGGGCCCGGCGATTGCCCGATCTGCGGCATGGCCTTGGAGCCGATGACGGTAACCCTCGAAGAGGGGCCGAAACCCGAACTCGTCAACATGTCGCGCCGCTTCTGGATCGGGGCGGCGTTGGCGGCGCCGGTGCTGGTGCTGGCGATGGGCGGCGACATGCTCGGCTTCGATCGATTTCTTCCGCCGGCGATCTCGCAGTGGATCCAGTTTGTCCTCGCGACGCCGGTCGTAGTGTGGGCCGGGGCACCGTTCTTCAAGCGCGGTTGGGCTTCCGTCGTTTCGCGCAATTTGAATATGTTCACACTGATTGCCTTGGGCACCGGCGCGGCCTTCGCCTTTAGCGTGGTGGCGACGGTGGCGCCGGGCATATTTCCGGACGATTTTCGCAGCGCTCACGGCACGGTCGGGATCTATTTCGAGGCGGCGGCGGTAATTATCGTCCTGGTCCTCCTCGGCCAGGTCCTCGAACTGCGCGCCCGCGACAATACGGGGCGGGCGCTCAAGGCCTTGTTGGGTCTGGCGCCCAAGACGGCGCGCGTGGTCCGTGACGGCGTGGATCACGAGGTGCCGCTGGAAGAGGTCGCGGCGGGAGACATCCTTCGTGTTCGTCCCGGAGAGAAAGTGCCGGTCGATGGCGAAATCGCCGATGGCGAAAGCCATATCGACGAATCGATGATCACCGGTGAGCCGCTGCCGGTGTCGAAGGGCGCCGGCGACGCGGTCGTCGGCGGCACCCTCAACGGTGCCGCCGGCTTCACCATGCGCGCGACCAAGGTCGGCGCCGATACCATGTTGTCGCGGATCGTTCAGATGGTCGCCGAGGCGCAGCGCTCGCGGGCGCCGATCCAAGGCCTGGCCGACAAGGTGGCTGGCCTTTTCGTTCCCGGCGTGGTGGCGACCGCCGTCGTCGCATTCCTTCTGTGGCTGTCCTTCGGGCCCGAGCCCCGCCTCAGCTTCGCGCTTGTCGCCGCGGTGTCGGTTTTGATCATCGCCTGTCCCTGCGCGCTCGGTTTGGCGACCCCGGTATCGATCATGGTCGGCACCGGCCGTGGAGCGCAATCGGGCGTATTGATACGCAGCGCCGAAGCGCTCGAACGAATGGAAAAGATCGATACCCTGGTCGTCGACAAGACCGGCACCTTGACCGAGGGGCGGCCGAAGGTCGTCGCGGTGGAACCGGTCGATGGCGATGGCGATACGCTGCTACGCCGGGTTGCCAGTCTGGAACGGGGCAGCGAGCACCCCTTGGCCGCGGCGATCGTCGAAGCCGCCGGTGAAAAATCGCTGGCCCTCACCGAGGCCGCCGATTTTACCGTGGCCGCCGGGAAAGGCGTGCGCGGTCGCGTCGACGGCGTCGAAATCGCTTTCGGCAACGCCGCCATGATGGCAGCCGAAGCCGTCGCCGTGGACAATATCGATGCCGCCGCCGATCGACTGCGCGACCAGGGTGCGACGGTAATTTATGCCGCCGTGAATGGCGCCTTGGGCGGGATCATCGCGGTCGCCGATCCGGTTAAAGAAACGACACCGGCGGCGCTGGAGGCGCTGCGGGCGGACGGCCTGCGTATCGTCATGCTGACGGGCGACAACCGAAAGACGGCGGAAGCCGTCGCGCGGCGGCTCGGCATCGATGAAATCGAGGCCGACGTGCTGCCCGACCGCAAGGGTGCGGTGGTGGCCGCGCTCAAGGAGGCCGGAGCGGTCGTCGCCATGGCCGGTGACGGGATCAACGACGCGCCCGCCTTGGCCGCCGCCGATGTCGGAATTGCCATGGGCACGGGAACCGATATCGCCATCGAAAGCTCCGGCATCACGCTCGTGAAAGGCAATCTCGACGGCATCGTGCGGGCCCGCCATCTCAGCCGCGCGGTCATGCGCAATATCCGGCAGAACCTGTTTTTTGCCTTCATTTACAACGCGGTCGGCGTTCCGATCGCGGCCGGCATCTTGTATCCTTTTATCGGCGTGCTGCTCAGTCCGATGATCGCCGCGGCGGCGATGAGCCTGTCGTCGGTGTCGGTGATATCGAACGCGCTTCGTCTCCGCGGCGTCCGTCTGTGACGCGAAGGGCCGCTAAATCCCCAATTGCGCATAGGCACGGCGGCGGCTAAGTCATAATCGGCTCATACCGATCAGGGGGATCCTTGGCCGACTCCGCCTCTCCGTCCGCGGTGCCGCCGCTGCGTGGCCCACACTATGCGCTCGGCGTCGCCATGGTCGCCGGCGCCGGCACCTGCTTCAGCTTCACGGGATTGGCGATCCGCCACCTCGAGGTAACCGACGGCTGGCAGATCCTGTTCTATCGCTCGCTGGCATCGTCGGCCGTGGTCGGCCTGTTTCTGCTGGTCCGCAATCGCGGCCGGGTCGTCGAGAGCTTTCGCCGCATCGGCCCGCTCGGACTGGTCTACGCTCTGTTCGTCGCGATCCAATTCAGTTTCTTCGTCTTCGCCATCATCAACACCACTGTCGCCAATACCGTATTCATCATGAGCGCGAGCCCGCTGTTTGCGGCGCTTCTGGGCTGGGCCCTCTTGCGCGAGCGGGTGTCGCCGGTAACCTGGGTCGCCATCGCCGCCGTCTTGGCGGGTGTCGCGCTGATGATCGGCGGCGGCATCGGCGGCGGCACCTGGTTCGGCGATCTGATCGCGCTCGGGCTGCCGGCAGCCTATGCGGCCATGTTCCTCATCCTGCGTCGTGCCGGCGATACCGACCTTATGCCGGCCGCCTTTCTTGGCGGTCTCCTGACCGCCGTTTTCGCCGCCTTCATGACCCAAGACTTCGCGGTCAGCGGTCACGATCTGGTCTTGCTGGTCTTGATGGGCGGCCTGATGGTCAGCGGCGCGTTGATCTTGCTGACCCTCGGCGGACGATATGTGCCGGTCGCCGAGGTCGCCCTGCTGGTCATGACGGAAACCGTTCTGTCGCCGCTGTGGGTGTGGCTGTTCCTCGGTGAAACCCCGCATATCACGTCGCTGATCGGCGGTGCCATCGTCTTGTCGGCGGTTTTCGGTCAGGCCGTCATCGGGCTCCGGGCCGCGTCGCGTCCGCCGCGATAAGCCGCGCCAAGGCATCCGGCCCAGGCCATGGTCGATTCCGTCAACGCGACACATCGCGGCCCCCGATACCCTCTCGGCATCGCCATGATCGCGACGGCCGGCGTGTTCGTGAGCTTTGTCGGATTGACGATCCGCTATATCGAAGCCGCCGACGGCTGGCAGATCCTATTCTACCGGTCGCTGGGCTTCGCCTTCGCGATCGGCCTGTTCATGGTGATGCGCGACCGCGGTCAAGTCTTCGAGAAGGCCCGCCGCATTGGCGTGGCCGGCGCCGCGCTGGCGTTCTTCCTGGCGCTGAACTTCGCCCTCTACATCTTCGCGATCCTCAACACGACGGTCGCCAGCATGGTCTTCATGGTCAGCGCGACGCCGGTCTTCGCCGCGGTTCTCGGCTGGATCGTGCTGGGCGAAAGGGTCAAGCTGGTGACCTGGATCGCGATCTTCGCGGCGATGACCGGGGTCGCCCTGATGCTCGGCGGCGGTTTTCTCGGCGGGACGCTGTTTGGTGATCTGATCGCGCTCGCCGCGGTGTCGACCTACGCGGTGGTTATTGTCATCCTCAGGCACAAGCGGAATGTCGGCCTGATCCCGGCGGTCTTTCTCGCCGGCCTGCTGGCGGCGTTCTTCGCTGCGCTGATGGCGCCCGACCTCGCGGTCAGCGTCCATGACATCGCGCTTTCCCTTTGTATGGGCGCCCTGCAGCTCGGCATCGGATTCGTTCTTCTAACGACCGGTTCGCGCTATGTGCCTGCCGCCGAGGTCGCGCTTCTCGTCCTCACCGAGACCGTCCTGGGCCCGCTTTGGGTGTGGATAGCGATCGGCGAGGTGCCGCCGCCGTTGACTCTAATCGGCGCGTTCGTCGTGCTGTGCGCCGTGGCCGGGCAGGCGATTGTCGGGCTGCGCGACAGACCGGACTATTTGCCCGGCGTGGGGTGAAATCCGCCGTCGAGGCCGAGGTATTCGGTCCCGTCGTTGCGGTAGAAAGCGTCGGCGCCGGTCGAACCCAATACGTCGAGCATTTTCGGCATGGCCGCTCCGTCCGCCTCGATCCGGGCGATGACACGGGCCGGGCCGATTTCGTCGAGGAGCTGGAAGGGGCCACGTTTCCAGGCGAAACCCCAGCGCATCGCGCGGTCGATGTTGACGATATCGTCGGATATCTCGGGGACGCGGTCGGCGGCATAGCATAGGGTGCCGCCCATCAGCGCCCAGGCGAACCGTCCCATGGCGTCGTCGGCGAACAGCATAGATCCGGCATTGCCATGGGCTTCGTCGACAGTGACCTCGTCGGCGGCGCGCCAGTCGCCACTGTCGAGATCGAAGACCTCCTTCGTGCGGCTGCCGTCCTCGGCCTTGAGCATGCGATAGAAGCCGCCGCCGCTCTTGCGGCCCAGCTGGCCGCGCTCCAGCATCGCCTGCTCCGCTTGCGGAAATCGGGTAACGGCCCGGCACGGATCGTTCGGCGGCAGATTTGCGTCGAGGTTCTTGCCGACGAAGTCCATGACGTCGAGCCCGATGAGGTCGATCAGGCCATAGAGCCCGGTCGACGGCAGACCGACGGGATAGGACATCGCCGCGTCTATGGTCTCCATCGACAGCCCCGCAGCGCGGGCGGCTTCGGCATCGTGCAGGCCCTTGAGCATCCAGAAACAGCCGATCCGGTTGCCGATGAAATTGACCGTGTCCTTGGCGTGGACCACGCCTTTACCGAGGCGGCCGCCGCAAAACGCGGCCAATGCCTCGATCGCTTCCGGTGAGGTGTCGGTGTCGGGGACCAGCTCCAACAGCCGCATGACCTTGACCGGGTTGAAGAAATGCGTGACGGCAATGTCCCGGCGCAGGCGATCCGGCATGCCGGCGGTAATATCGCGGAGCGGGATGCCGGAGGTGTTGGTGCTGACCACCGAACCGTCGCGGCGCAACGGCTCGAGCCGTTCGAACAAGGCGCGCTTGGTATCGAGGTCTTCGATCACCGCCTCGCAGATCCAGTCGTAATCGGCAATCTTGCCGAGGTCGTGCTCGAGGGTGCCAATGGCGATGCGTTCGGCTTCCGCCGGGTCGTCGACCGCCGGCGGCCGCCCGTTGATAATGCGATCGAGCGCCTTTTCGGCGTGCTCCATCGAGACGTCGAGCAGCAATACGTCGCACCCGGCATGCGCGCAGGCCCCGGCGATACCTGTCCCCATCGTGCCGCCGCCGAGTACGGCGATAGAATTCACGTAGCGTGCGTCACCCATCTCGTGTCCCCGAATTGACTGATCCTATTGTTCCACATGCCCCATCGGCCTATCGGCGCACAAGGAGAAATCTGGCGACCCATCCGTCGCTCCATCCTAGACGGTGTCGCCACGCCGGGGCCCGTCTATTGCGCATAGCCAATCGATCGCAGGGCGACTTCGATCTCGCCGAGGATCGCCGGGTCATCGATCGTGGCCGGCGTTTTGTAGTCCTGGCTGTCGGCGATCTTCTGCATCGTCCCGCGCAGGATCTTACCCGACCGCGTCTTCGGCAGCCGCTCGACGACGGTACAGGTCTTGAACGCAGCGACCGGCCCGATCTTCTGCCGGACCAGTCCGACGACCTCCTTCCGGATGTCGTCGTGGCCGCGGTCGCAGCCGGCGTTCAAGACCAGAAAGCCCAGTGGCAGCTGTCCCTTCAGCACGTCGGCGGCGCCGATGACCGCGCATTCCGCCACGTCGGGATGGGATGCCAGGACCTCCTCCATGGCCCCCGTCGACAGACGGTGGCCGGCGACGTTGATGACGTCGTCGGTGCGCGCCATGACATAGACATAGCCGTCTTCGTCGATCATGCCGGCGTCCCCGGTCTGGTAGTAGCCGGGAAACTCGCTGAAATAGGAGTCCTTGAACCGTTCGTCGGCGTGCCACAGGGTCGGGAAGGTGCCCGGCGGCAAGGGCAGCGTCGCGACCAAGGCGCCGATCTCGGTGTTTTCGACCTCATGGCCGTTATCGTCGAGGACCTTGAGGTTCCACCCCGGGACGGCCTTGGTCGGCGACCCGCTCTTGACCGGCAACAGCTCGATGCCGACGCAATTGGCGCAGATCGGCCACCCGGTTTCGGTCTGCCACCAGTGATCGATGACCGGGACCTTGAGCTTCGTTTCGGCCCAGGTCAGGGTGTCGGGGTCGAGGCGCTCGCCGGCCAGGAACAGATAGCGGAAGTTGCCGAGGTCGTAATCGCCGATTAGCTTGCCTTCAGGGTCCTCCTTCTTGATGGCGCGGAAGGCGGTCGGCGCGGTGAACATGACGCCGACGTCGTGATCCCGGATCACGCGCCAGAAGGTTCCGGCATCGGGTGTTCCCACCGGTTTGCCCTCGAACAGGATGGTCGTGTTGCCGTGCAGCAGGGGCGCATAGACGATGTAGGAATGGCCGACCACCCAGCCCACGTCGGAGGCCGCCCAGAAGGCCTCACCCGGCTCGACGCCATAGATGTTCTTCATCGACCAGTGCAGCACCACCATGTGGCCGCCATTGTCGCGGACCACGCCCTTGGGCTGGCCGGTGGTGCCCGACGTATAGAGGACGTAAAGCGGGTCGGTCGCCGCCACCGGCACGCAATCGTGCGGCTCGGCGGCCTCCATCGCGGCCTTCCAATCGAGGTCGCGGCCCTCGATCATCGAAGCGACGGCCTGTTCGCGCTGCAGGATGATGCAGGATCCGGGTTTGTGCGTGGCGAGCTCGATGGCCTCGTCGAGCAGCGGCTTGTACGCCACCACCCGGCCCGGTTCCAAACCGCACGACGCTGAGACGATGGTTTTCGGCGCCGCGTCGTCGATGCGCACGGCGAGCTCGTTGGCGGCGAAACCGCCGAAAACAACCGAGTGAACGGCGCCGAGCCGCGCACAGGCCAGCATCGCGACCGCCGCCTGCGGCACCATCGGCATATAGATGATGACCCGGTCACCCTTGCCGACACCGGTCGCCGCCAAGACACCGGCGAAACGGGCGACCTTGTCGCGCAGCTCGCGGTAGGTGAACTTCTTGACCTGGCCGGTCATCGGGCTGTCATAGATCAGCGCCAGCTGGTCGGCGCGCCCGTTTTCGACATGACGGTCGAGCGCGTTGTAGCAGGTATTGCACTCGCCGCCGACGAACCAGCGGGTGAAGGGCGGGTTCGAGTCATCGAGCACGCGGTCCCATTTCTTGGTCCAGTGCAGGGCCTCCGCGGCCTCGCCCCAAAACCCCTCCGGGTCATCGATCGAACGTTTGTGGACCTCGTCGAATCGGCTGGTCATGATCCCCTCCGTGAAAACTCGCGACCGGTGGCCCTGGTCCGGGCGGTATGGTTTACGAAGCCACAGGGATAGCGCAAAGAATGCCCAGTAAACAACCGCCAAAGGGTCGCATGAGGCCCGCATGCCTCATCGCCGCCGCGGGGCGATAGCGTCCGGCTCGGAACGCGCGGCGAGGGCATTTCGACGGCGCGGTTAAAATTCGATGGCGGCGACCCTAAATCTATAGCGCTATGTGCCACGGCGGCGCCGTCCGAAGGAGGTATCCATGCGAAGCGCACTTGTCGTTGGAGCGGTTGTGGTCCTTTCGACCGGACCAGTTGCGGCGGCCGAATTTTCGTCCTGTGTCGCCGGGCTGAAGAACGCCGCCATCCGGGCCGGCGTGGCGCCTGCGGTCGCATCGCAGGCGCTCGATACGGCCCAGCCCGACGAAAAAGTGCTTGCCTTGTCGCAGGCGCAGCCCGAATTCAAGACCCCGATCTGGGATTACATCGCCTATCTGGTCGACGAGCAGCGCGTCGCCGACGGCCAGGCCATGATGGCGAAATACGATAGCGAACTGCGGGCGGCGGAACGGCGCTATGGCGTCGATCGTCACGTCATCGCCGCGATCTGGGGGGTCGAGACGGATTACGGCCAGGAGGCGGGCAGCAATTTCCTGCCCCACGCTTTGGCAACCCTGTCGTGCCTCGGCCACCGGCGCCGGGATTTCTGGCGCGGCGAGTTGATCGCCGCCCTCAAGCTCGTCGATCGCGGCGACCTCGAGCTCGACGCCCTCTATGGGTCGTGGGCCGGGGCCTTCGGGCAAACCCAGTTCATGCCGTCGACCTATCAGCGCCTGGCCGTCGATTTCGACGGCGACCAACGGCGCGACCTGGTGAATTCAATCCCCGACGCACTCGGGTCGACCGCCAATTACCTGAAGCGCGCGGGCTGGCGGAACGGCGAATCGTGGATGATCGAGGTCAAGGTTCCGCCCGGCTATGGCGGTCCGGTCGGGCGCCAGGAAAAGGCAACGTTATCGACGTGGGCGGACCGCGGCGTGGTGCGCGCCGATGGCAGCGCGCTGTCCGGCGGCGCCCGGGCCGGGCTCATCCTGCCGGGCGGTTCCGGCGGGCCGGGTTTCCTCGTGTTCCGCAATTTCGACGCGATCTATTCCTACAACCACGCCGAATCCTATGCCCTGGCGATCTCCCATCTCGCCGACCGCCTGGCCGGCTATCCGACCCTGCGGACGCCATGGCCGACCGACGATCCCGGGCTGTCGCGTGCCGAGCGCCTGCATCTGCAGCAATTGCTGCTGGCCGCCGGCTACGACATCGGCGAACCCGACGGCAAGGTCGGGCCGCTGACCCGCGCCGGCATCGCCGACGCCGAACAGAAATTCGGCATGCCGCCGACCGGGCGCGCCGGACGGAAAATTTATCAGGCCCTCGGCGGCGGTAACTAAAATAGGGTCGGGCGCCCGAGGCCATCAATCGCCGCGCCCGCGGGGCACGCCGAGCAGGCCGTCAGGGCGGAATATCAAGACCACGATCAACAGCCCGAAGACGGCGACGTCCTTCCATGCGGTATCGAGATAGGCCGACCAGAAGACCTCCAGCATGGCCAGGATCATGGCCCCCCACAGGGCGCCGGTGACCGATCCGATGCCGCCGACAATGGCCGCGGTCAGCGCCTTGAAGCCGATGATCAAGCCCATGAAGAAATTCGCCACGCCGTAATATTCGACGATGATGAAACCGGCGATGCCGGCGCAGACTCCGCCAAGGGCAAATGTGCCGGCGACGACCCGATCGACGTCGACCCCGAGCAACTCGGCGAGCGCGGTATCGTCGGCGCAGGCGCGTTGGGCGCGGCCGAATCCGGTCCGTGCCCGGATGTAGGCGAGGATGCCGTAAACCAAAAGCGTCAGGCTCAGAATCCAGAGCTGTTTCGGCGAGGCGTAGAGCGTGAAGCCGTCGGCTTCGGCGAGTACGAAGCCGTCGCTGAAGTTGGCCGCAAGCCAGAAATCGCGTCCGGTATGGAGGAGACGGACATATTCCTGCAGGAACAGCACAAGACCGATCGCGGCAATCAGCGGGGCGTGCGAGTGCACCCGGCGCAGCGGCCGAAACACGAGCCGCTCGCTGGCCCAGCCGTAGAGCCCCGCCGTCGCCGCGGCCAGGACGAATACCGCGGCCAGGGATACGGCCAAGCCGGCTCCGCCGAGGGCGGCGAAAAAGACCGTCCACAGCACCGTCCCGACGGCACCGATCATGTAAATCTCGCCGAAGGCGAAGTTGATCTTGCCGATGATGCCATAGACCAGGGTGAAGCTGACGGCGACGAGGCCATAGACCGAACCCAGGACCAGGGCATTGATCAGTTGCTGCAGCAGATAGAGGAATTCGAGCGCCGGACCCGGCCTATCGATCACGTCCGACTTGGTCGCTTCGACCGCGACATCGCCGAGGGGCTTCAAATCGAGTACCCGTTTGGCCCAAAACAGTTCGCGCGGCGACAACGCCCCCCGGTGGCTGGTCCAGATGCCGATCAGATCGAACCGTCCGGAACCGAACCCGCTGCCGGCGAAGGCACAGGCGACGACGCGGTCGGTGGCCCGTCCATCCGCTGCGATTGAACGGTAATCGATTCGGATATGGTAGTCGGGATCCTCGGCCGGCGTCGCACCCTGGATCTCGACGTATCCACCGGGCGCGGCGAACAACGCGGTGGCGCGGACGCAAATCCGCTGCTGGCCGGGATCGGTCTCGCAGCCGCCGAGCGCCGCCGCGACCAACGCCAGAAGAGCGATGCCAATCGCTTGCGCCGCGCGGGTGCGAACCGAGACCACCAGCGACCTACCCATCGCCCTGACGATAGTGCCTAGGCGGGAAATCGCGAACTCGAAGTTCGGGCGATGCGTTCGAGCGGTAAGATTGGAAATCGGGGTTGTTCCGCCCCGATGCCCCTGATATCGAGAGGCGGAACTACGCTCCACCGAGGCCCACCACGATGTTCGATCTCGCCCTGGTCGCCTTCACCACGCTGTTCGCGACGATCGGCCCGATCGATGCGGCGGTGGTGTTCGCCGCCATCACCGCCAACGCGTCCGCCCGGGATCGCCGCCACATGGCGATCCGCGGCGCTCTGATCGCGACCGGAATTCTCCTCGTCTTCGCACTCGGCGGCGACTTCGTGCTCGAGCGGCTCGGCGTCACGTTGTCCGGCCTGCGCGTCGGCGGCGGTATCCTGCTGATGTTGATGGCGATCGATATGGTTTTCGGCCGGGTGTCGACCGCTTCGAGCACCACTGCCGATGAAGCCGCCGAAGCCACGACCCGGACCGACGTCTCCGTTTTTCCGCTGGCGACGCCGCTCCTCGCCGGCCCCGGCGCGCTCGGTGCCATCGTTCTGTTGATGGGAAATGTCGAGGACGATTACGCCAAGCAGGCGGTCGTGATCGGTGTCATGATCGGCATTATGGTGTTGGCGTTGGTCGTGTTGTTGGGCGCGACACAAATCCACCGGTTTCTCAGCCGCACCGCGCTCAATGTCATCACCCGCGTCTTCGGCGTCCTGCTGGCCGCGCTCGCCGCCCAGTTCATCCTCGACGGGATCAAGAACAGCGGCGCGTTTTCGTGACCGGTCAGTCGATCGGCGTCGTCCATGCCGGGTCGTCGTGCTTGCGCCAATAAAGCTCGGTCAGCTCCCGGGTCACGGGCCCCGGCCGGCCGTCACCGATCGCTCCGCCGTCGACCCGGGTGACCGGCATGATGCCGCCGGCGGTGGAGGTGATGAAGATTTCGTCGGCGTCCAGGACCGACGGTATGTCGACCACGCCCTGCTCGGCGGCGATGCCCAGCTCGGCGCAAAGATCGAGGGCGGTCTGCCGGGTAATCCCCTGCAGCACGCCGCGCACCGGTGTGGCGACGCGGCCGTCCTTGACGACGAACAGATTGAACCCCGGGCCCTCGCTTAGATTGCCGGCGAGGTCGACCAGCACGACGTTCTCGGCGCCCCTGTCGTAGGCCTCGAACATGCCGGCGACGAGATCGAGCCAGTGGTAGTTCTTGACCGTCGGGTCGACCGATTCGGGAGGAATGCGCGGCACCCGGCTGATGGCGATGTCGAGACCCCGCGCCCGCTGTTCCTCGTCGGCGATCCAGCCGAAGGGAATGGCGAAGGCGATGAAGCGGTTGACGGCATCGCGCGGATCGCGGCTGAAGGTCGGTGACACGCCGCGGGTGCAGATCATCTCGACATAGGCGTCGTCGAGCCCCGAGCGGCGCACGCACTCGGCCAGGATGGCGGCGATCTCGTCGCGGTCATAGGGTACCGTTAGCCGGAGTTTGGCCAGGGAATTGAGGAAGCGGTCGAGATGGAGGTCGAGGCGGAAAAAGCGCCGGCGCCACACGTGGACCACGTCGTAGGTCGCATCGGAGCGCAGGAACCCCCAATCGAGGACGGAGATCTTGGCCTCCGACATGGGACAAAAAGTGCCATCGCAGAAGGCGATACCGTTCGGATAGCGGATCGCGGCGGCGGTGGACGCGGGGGCGGCGAGATCGTTCATCGTTCCTATCCGTGTAGCATTGTCATGCCGAGGCCGAACGCCATCACCGACAGAAAGACCGTGTTCTTGAGATAGCGCAGGAAGGCGCGCTCGGCGGCGATGTCCTCCTGGCGCTTGCCCTCGGCTGCCAATTGGCGAAGGTGGTTGGCACGGGCCTGCTCATAGAGGGCGTCGGCGTAGGGCGTGCGGCGATAGTCCGGATAGGCGATGTCGCCGTCTTCGTCGCTTTGTACCATCCGATGATCGTTGACGAACCACAGTCCAAACAATCCGACCAGACCGACGCCAAGCCAGCCGATCACGGCATAGCCGGCGATACCGGCCGCCGCCGCGGCGGCGAACAGCGCGGCCGTGTATTTGAGGGTCGCCCGATCGTCCCGCGGGGTTATCGCCGGTGTCGTGCTCATGCTGGTTGCGGTGCTCGCAACATAACTACCCCCCGCGCGCGCAATTGACGCAGGTCGCGATCGCCGGGTCGAAATCGAGGCGGGCCGCCGGAATCGGTTCCTCGCAGGCGACGCAGTACCCGTAGTCTCCGGCGGCGCATCGCTTGAGCGCGTTGTCGATGCGCTCCAGCTCGACGAGGCGCCGCCGCGCCGCCTCGTTGGCCATGGCCTGGGCTTGAAGCGCATCCATCCGGGACAACCGGCCTTGCCGCTGCTGGTCGAGTTCGACCGTCGCGCGCTCCGCCGATGTCGCGTCGACAAGCTGCTCGAGTTCGTCCTTGCGCGCCAACAGGCGGTTCTCGTATTTACCGGCGTCCGCGGCCGCGTCGGTTTCCATGATCGACATCATATCGGATGGCGCGGTCTTGGGAATAGGGCCGCCATCGCATATTTTTTGTGGACCCCGGACCGGGACCGCCGGTAAAAACGTGTGGCTGAGCGCCCAGCGGGGGTCGAGTGGGAAGAGGGGAATGCGGACGGTCATCTCGTACGTCATCTGGCCATTGCTACTCGGCATTGCGATCAGCGCGCTGTCTGTCGGCTTCGTTTTCGGCCATCCGGTCATTGCCTTCAACTTGAGCTATCTCACTCTGGCGGGTGTTCTTCTCATCCTCGAGCGGGTCATGCCCCACGAAGAGCGATGGTTGTCCTATGACGGACAACTGGTCGCAGATCTCGGCCATACCCTGCTCAGCAAGACGGCGGTCCAGGTCCTGGTCGTATCGCTGGCGATGATCGGCGCCACCGAGATGGTGTCGCCGACCGGCGCCACGTGGTGGCCGGGCGAATGGCCGTTGTGGGCGCAGATTCTGATCGGCCTGGTCGCGGCCGAATTCGGCTTCTACTGGGCCCACCGGCTGGCCCACGAATGGCCGCTGCTGTGGCGATTCCATGCCATCCACCATAGCGCCAAGCGTTTGTGGGTGGTCAACACCGGCCGCTTCCACTTCGTCGATACGATCGTCAGCACGAGCTTCGGCCTGGCCGTGGCATTCCTCGTCGGCGCTCCGGAATCGGTGATCATGTGGGTCAGCGCGATCACCGCCTATATCGGTGTGCTGACCCATTGCAATATCGCGATGCGCGGCGGCATCCTGAGTTATGTCTTCAACACCCCGGAACTTCACCGCTGGCACCATTCGATGGTGCCCGAGGAGGGCAACCGCAACTACGGCGAGAATCTGATGCTGTTCGATCAGATCTTCGGCACTTACATCAATCCCGACCGGCGTCCGCCGGCCGAGATCGGAATCCACGATTCCATGCCGGCCTCGCTGCTGGGTCAGGTGACCTACCCCTTTCGGTCGCGACGCCCGACCGCGCCCGCCGCCGAGTAGGGCCGGGACCGGCACGGCGTCCGCCGCATTTCGCCCGATGACCGTCTCTCTGCCGCCGGGTCGGGACACTCATGTGGTCGCCGCCGGCGATCGCCCGCTCCTCGGCGTCGGCCTGTTGCTGGTCGCCTACACCATCATTCCCGGGCTCGATGCCATCGCCAAGCATCTCGCCGCGACCTATCCGGTCCTCGAGGTGGTCTGGGCGCGGTTCTTTTTTCACTTTCTGTTGCTGGCGCCATTCGCGCTGTGGCGCTATGGCTGGCGCGGGTTATGGCCGCCGAACCCGGTGCTTCAAGTCATTCGCGGCGGCTTCCTGCTCGGCGCGACGATTTGCTTTTTCGCCGCCCTCAAGACTCTGCCGATCGCCGACACCCTGGGCATCTTCTTCGTTTCGCCGATGGTCGTCACCCTGCTGTCGGCATTGCTGCTCAAGGAAACGGTCGGCATCCGGCGATGGACCACGGTCGCGATCGGCTTCGTCGGCGTCTGCATCATCATCAGGCCCGGTGCCGGCGTCTTCGAGGAGGGTGCCGTTTTCGCCCTCGGCGCCGGCCTCTGTTATGCGCTTTATGCGATCGCGACCCGCCGGCTGTCACGCACGGCGCCGCCGCTGGTGACACTGACCTATACGGCCTTGCTCGGCGCAATCGTCATGAGCGCGGTGATGCCGTTCGAGTGGGTCACGCCGCGGGGCGGCGACATCGGGTGGATGGTGCTGCTCGGGGCGACCGCGGCGAGCGGCCATTTCTTTATCATCAAGGCTTACGAGCAGGCCCCGGCATCGTTTCTGGCGCCCTATGGCTATGCCGAGATCGTCAGCGCGGCGGTGATCGGCTACCTCGTTTTCGGAAATTTTCCGGATGGTTGGACCTGGGTCGGGATCTTCATTCTCATCGCCAGCGGAATCTACCTTTCGATACGGGAGCGCAAGGTCCGGGGTCGATTGCGCGTGCGCGCATGAAAATTGGGCGTCGCCCGTGATATCAGGATGGGACCGCGAATTTCGAGGTGCGACCAACCCCGATGAGCACGACCGCCGCTTTCATCGCCGCCACCCGCTTTGGCTTGGGCCCCGGCCCGGGGGAACTGGAGAAACTGGCGCCGGCGCCGCAACAGGTGCTCGAGACCCAGCTCGGAGCAGCCGGCCGCGTGCCGGCCGAATTGCGCGATTTCCAGCGCACTCCCGAAATCGTCAAGCAATTCCAAAAGGGCGGGAGAAAGCGCGACCGGGATGATTTAAAGGAGACCAAGCGGCGCATGCGCCAACTCTACATGGACGAGGCCGGTGCGCGTACATTGGCCGCGATCCGCAGCGATGCGCCGTTGGTCGAGCGTTTGGTCGCCTTTTGGAGCAATCACTTCACGGTGTCGATCCGCAAGCCGCTGCTCAGTGGTGTCGCCGGCGCCTACGAGCGCGAGGCGATTCGGCCCCATGTCGGCGGCAGGTTCGCGGACATGCTGCTCGCCGTCACTCAACACCCGGCGATGCTCTACTACCTCGACAACCATCTATCCTTTGGCCCCAATTCCGTCGTCGGGCGCCGCCGCGACAAAGGACTCAACGAGAACCTGGCCCGCGAAATCCTCGAACTCCATACCCTCGGTGTCGACGGCGGTTACGGCCAACGCGACGTCGAAGCGCTGGCGCGAATCCTCACCGGGTGGTCGGCGGGACGCCGCGGCGAGGCGAATAGCGGGACCTTTCGGTTCTATGACCTGGCGCACGAGCCGGGGGCGAAGTCCCTGCTCGGCCGGAACTATGCGGAAGGCGGCGAGGAGGAGGGCCGGCGGGCGCTGTTCGACCTGGCGCGGCACCCGGCTACGGCGCACCATATCGCGACCAAACTCGCCCGCCATTTCATCGCCGATGATCCGCCGGCCACCGCCGTCAACCGGCTGGCACGCCTGTTTCTCGACACCGATGGCGACCTCGGCGCGATGGCGCGCGGGTTGATCGCCGCGCCCGAGGCGTGGCAGCAGCCGTTGGCCAAGATCAAGAGTCCCAATGACTATGTCGTCTCGGCGCTGAGACCGGTCGGGTTTACCGGCGCCAGCAAACGATTGGTCGAGTCCTTGAGTCTGCTCGGCCAAGCGCCTTTCGACGCGCCGTCTCCGGCGGGTTGGCCGGATACGGCGGAGGCGTGGCTGGGCCCGAATGCCCTGATGCACCGGATCGAATGGGCCTACGCGGTCGCCGAACGGACCGGCGGGGCCGTGCCGCCCGGGCCGGTCATGGATCAGACCATAGGCCCGGTCGTTTCCCCGGCCACGCGCCAGGCCATCGCTCGGGCGGCCGACAGCCAGCAGGCGTTCGCGCTGCTCCTGGCCAGTCCCGAATTCCAGCGGAGATGAATGCCATGCCGAGCCGCCGCACCGTGCTCAAATCCTTCGCCGCTGCCGCCGCCCTATCGCTGCCGCGGCTATCCCTCGCTCAGGTCCCGGGCGCCCATCGATTCGTTCTGGTCGTTTTACGCGGTGGCCTCGACGGCCTGGCGGCGGTGCCGCCGGTCGGCGATCCGCAATACGGCGCCCGGCGGGGCGCCTTGGCCTTGTCCGCCAACGAGGCCTTGCCGCTCGACGGGTTTTTCGCTCTTCATCCGTCACTCGAGAAACTTCATGCCGCCTACGCCCGGGGTGAAATGCTGGCGATCCATGCCACCGCGTCGCCGTACCGCAACCGTTCCCATTTCGACGGTCAGGACCTGCTCGAAAACGGCACCACACGCCCCCATGCGGCAACCGACGGTTGGCTCAACCGCACGGTGGCGGCGCTGGGCGGCAGCGGTGCGGCCGCACTCGCCGTCGGCCAGACCGTGCCCCTGGTGCTGCGCGGCGATATCGCCGTCGCCAACTGGGCGCCTTCGGTGCTGCCGACGCCGGACGAGGCCTTTTTCGAACGGCTTGGCGACCTGTACAGCAACGACCCGGTCTTCGGCCCGGCCTTCGCCGAGGCGATGCGGACCCAAGACATGGGCGGCGCCATGGACGGCCGCCGTCCGGGCCGGGGTGCGGCGGCGTTCGGCACCATGGCGACGGTTGCCGGCCGGATGCTGTCCGAGCCGTCGGGCCCCCGGCTCGCGGTCATGGAAATGGGCGGCTGGGACACCCATGCCAACCAGGGCACCGTGCGCGGCCGTCTGGCCAACAATTTGGCCGGGCTCGACGCCGGGCTCGACAAGCTGAGGCTCGCCCTGGGAAGCGCCTGGCCGGAAACGGTGGTCGTGGCGGTTACCGAGTTTGGACGGACGGCGGCGGCGAACGGTACCGGTGGCACCGATCACGGCACCGCCGGGGTGGCGCTGATGGTCGGCGGCGGCGTACGCGGCGGGCGGGTGGTCGCGGATTGGCCGGGACTGGCGTCCGGCGACCTGCACGAGGGTCGCGACCTGCGGCCGACCCTCGATTTGCGTTCGGTTTTCAAAGGCATCCTGGCCGATCACCTGAGCGTCGGGAACGCGGCGCTCGACCGCTCCGTTTTTCCGGACAGCGGCGGCGCGCGTCCTATGCCGGGTCTGGTGCTGCCCTGACATACTGCGCCCTCGACGAGGGTAGCGCTGCCGCGGTGGCGGTGCCATCCTGCGGCGGCCATGATTTCGCGTTCCGGTATTGCGTTGGCGGTCCTTGCGCCGATCATTCTCTGGCTTGTCTCGCCGAGCCTGGCGGCGCAGCGCGTCGATCAGGAATTGGTGTTGGCCGTCGACACTTCGTCGAGCGTTTCGTACCGCGAATACCGCTTTCAAATGGAAGGCTACGCGGCGGCGTTCCGCAACCAGACGCTAATCGATACGATTTTCGAAGCGGCGCCCGATGGCGTCGCCGTCGCGTTGGTCCATTGGTCCGGTGCCCGTGAGCAGCGCGTGGCGGTGGAATGGACCCGTGTGCACGATGCGGCCAGCGCGCTTGGTTTTGCCGAAAGAATCGCGCTCACGAGGCGGACGTTCCTGACCGGGCAAACCGATATCGCCGCGGCGATTCGATATGCGACTCGCCTTTTCCCCAATAACCCTTTCGACGGCCCGCGCTGGACCATCGACATCTCCGGCGACGGCCGCTCAAATCAGGGCGAACACCCGGTTGCGGCTCGTGACGAAGCCGTCTCCAGCGGCATCGTCATCAACGGCCTGCCGATTTTGAGCGACGTCAAATTGCTCGACCGTTACTACCTCGACAATGTGATCGGCGGCACCGGGTCTTTCGCCCTGACGGCCGACCGCTTCGAGGATTTCGAAGTCGCGGTTCTCAAGAAGCTGATAAATGAAATCGCCGGAAATGCGATCGCCGATTCCGGTCCGCCCCCTTACAGCGCTGAATCAACCCCGGCGATGAAGCTGACCAGGTTGTCGCCGAGCGACCGGCTGAGGTAGCCGCCTTCCTGAACCAGCACCAGGGGCAGGCCAAGTCGCGCGATGGCGGTGCCGACCTGCCCAAAACCCGCGGTCGTCACGGCGAGTCCGGCGAACGGGTCGTCCTCCGAGGCGTCGAAACCCAGCGATACAAGGACCGCGGCGGGCGCGAATTCACGGACCGCGGCGAGAATTTCATCGACCGCGGCCATAAAGTCGCCGTCACCGCTGCCCAGCGGCAACGGCTTGTTCAGTGTCGTGCCCTTGCCGGGCCCGTCGCCGGTTTCCGACGCATAGCCGGCGAAGAAGGGATAGAAGGCATTGGGGTCGGCGTGAACAGAGGCGAAGAAGACGTCATCGCGGCGGTAGAAAATGCCCTGGGTGCCGTTGCCGTGATGGACGTCGATGTCGATGATGGCGAGCCGATCGAATTCGCGCCGCATGTCCTCGGCGGCGATCGCGATGTTGTTGAGGTAACAGAAGCCGCCGGCTAAGTCGGAATAGCAATGATGCCCCGGTGGCCTCGACAGCGCGTAGGCCGCGCGTTCGCCGCCCTGAACCAGCCGCGCCGCGTGGATCGCCGCGTCGGCGCTGGCGCAGGCGGCCTGCCAAGTTCCGCGACCGATCGGGCAGGAGGTGTCGGCGATGAACCAGCCGACCTGGCCGACGATGTGGGCCGGCCGGCCCTGCATGTGGCGGACCGGATGAATACTCGGCATGATCTGGGGCGAGGCATTTTCCAACGCCTGCCACCTCTCGTGCGCGGTTTCGAGAAACGCCAGATAATCCCGGTCATGGACCGCTTCACGGGGCGTCGCACCGAAACTCTCCGCCGCCACGATCTCGTGACCGGCACTGCGCGCCGCGCGCAACAGCACTTCGGCTCTTTCCGGCACCTCACGGGCGCCTGATCGGTTGCCGCGGATGTAATAGAAATCTGGCTGATGGAGCGCCTGCGCCTCGGGATAGACGACCTTCACGGTCGCAACATCCGCGCTATTTCAGGATCCAATCGATCTTCGATCCGCGCTTTTCAAACGAGATCTTCAATGGGCTCCCTTCGGAATCGTACCACAGGTCGTAGTCCAAATCGCCGGACATCCGGTAGTGCTCGGCGTCATAGCTGCGTTCGTCGATCCACAGCGTTTCGACGCTCGGAGACGAGATCGATACATCGTAGGTCTCGTCGACCACGCCGCTGAAATAGGAATTGTTGGCGAGGATCAGGTCGCGGTCCCAGAAGCTGACAAGGCCGGTTCCGTTGTCGAACGAATCGGTACGCCCATTGACGTTGCGCAAGAAACCATCGTCCGTGGCCCAACCCTTAATCGTGTATTCGTCACCGTCATCGTTGGTCGTCGATTCGATGCTGACCAGACTGCCATTCCGCCACACTTCGTCGCGTTCGTGCTCGAAACGGAATGCGGTGATAAATGCGATCCGGACCTCAATATCGGTTTTGACGTTGACCCTGGTCTGGTCCTGGTCTTGGGAAATCGTAAAAATATGGCTGCCGATCTGATCGCCGTCGCGCAGGACACGATATTCCAGAATCTCGGTGATGCCGTCTTCGGCCGTCGCAGCGACAGGCGCCACCAACAAGCAACTCAACACCAAAGACCGAACCGCCTTACTCATTGGAACACCTCACTTATTGGGCCGTCGCCCGGGGCGATAGCCGGCACCAAACGCATTTTCGGTCGGCGATATGTCTACTGTGCCAAACCGCGAGCCATCTGCCAACACCAATGTCGGCCCCGTGGGGGGCCGACCGCGCTCCGTACATGGGGAGAATTGCCCTTATTTTCCAGGGGTGAAGCGGCGAAAACGGCAGGCCGACCGTAGCCGCGACCGGCCTGGGCGCCGGCGCCTTTACGTAGCGAAATTGTTAACTTCTTGTGGCTAGGTTCAAATCGCGGAAATTCACCACGATGCGTGCGATTGGCAATGGACCAGCATCAAGCAATGCGCCCGCCTAGAGTAGCCATCGATTGGCCAATCTTGAGCCCGGCGACCAAAGCGCGAAGCACCATCGGCGGTGGCGCCGCTCCGTCGCGGCATATCGGGCGTACCGCCGCCGCGTTGCTGACCCTGACGCGGCCATGGCAGTGGATCAAGAACGGATTCGTCGCGGCGCCGGTCTTCTTCGCCGGTCAAATCCTGATCGTCGGCCAAGTCTGGGTGGCCGTGGTCGCCACCCTTGTCTTTACGCTGATATCGGCCGCGGTCTATGTGTTCAACGATATCCACGATGCCGCCGACGATCGTGACCACCCGCTCAAGCGAGGCCGGCCCATTGCCGCCGGTGCGGTGACACCTCGGCAGGCCTGGATACTGTTCGCCGGGTTGCTGTCGGCGGCCGGCGTGGCGATGCTGGTTTCCGGGCTGGGCCCGATATTCGCCCTGGTCGCCGCCGCATACATTGCCGTCAATATCGCATATTCGATATGGCTCAAGCATGTCGCGCTCATCGAGATGTTCGTCGTCGCCAGCGGCTACGTTCTACGTTTGTTGGCCGGCAGCGCGGCGATCGGCGTTACGGCGTCGCCTTGGATTTTGAGTATGACGGCACTGCTCGCCTTGTTCCTCGTCGTCGGCAAGCGGCGCGCCGACCTCGCGCAAGCCGGAGATGGCCGCGCCGCCGCTTGCCGCCCCGTCCTGTCGGCCTATAACAAATCCTTCCTCGACCTCCTGCTCGGCGTCGCCGCCGCGACGACCCTGCTGAGCTACGTTCTCTTTTGTGTCTCGGGCTATGCCATGACCCGGGTCGGATCGCCTTATCTTATCGCGACGGCGATCTTCGTCGCGCTCGGATTGTTCCGTTATCTTCAATTGGTCGTCGTGACCGAGACGCCCGATGCCCCAGCCGAACTGGTGCTCCAGGATCCGATGATCCGCACGTCCGTGGTGTGCTGGGTTTTGACTTACGCGGTCCTGTTCTACCTGTGACGTCAACCACCGAAAGTGTCGGACAACGATACGCCGGGTCGCCGACATCGGCGCGCGGAACGCTTGAGCCGGTCTCCACTTTGTCCGCCAAAAGCTCGCGCGACGGAGGAACGGCCGTGTCATCGACACTGACCAGGAAGGCCCTGTCGGCCAAACTCGGCGGCCGCATCGGCGCGTTCGGTTTGCTCGATCGCCTGAAAGTCCGCTATCGCCCGTTCGTCGTGCCGCTGCACGAGGTTCTCGCCCGAATTCCGACCGGCGCACGACTGTTCGATATCGGCTGCGGCAACGGAACCCTGCTTTATCTGGCGCTTGAATACCGGCGCTGCCGAGCCGCCCACGGTTACGACATTTCGGCCGACGCGGTCAGTAATGCCGGATCTCTGATCGGCGCGGACGACAGGGTACGAGTTCGCCTGACGGCACCGGACGACGCATTGCCGGACCTCGACGACTACGATGTCGTCACATTGATCGATGTGCTGCACCATGTGGCGGCGGCGCGCCAGGAAGCCTTCCTCCGCGACCTGGCGTCGGCTTTGCGGCCGGGTGCTCGGCTTATCGTCATGGATATCGACGCCGACCGCAGAATGGGCAGCGCCCTCAATCAGATCCACGATTTGGTTCTGAGCCGTGAATGGGTGCAGCCGCGACGGGCCGCGGACATCGCCGCAATCCTCGCGGACTGCGGATTGAACGTAAGCCCGCCGTCGCATCATCGGTCGCTCTGGTATCCCCACTATTTGCTGACAGCACACCGGCCGTAAGCGGTAGGCCGCGAGCCGGTCTTGGTCGCGGTCGGGCGCGAATCGAACCGACCAGTCCCGGCATTGGTTTCCGCGGTCAAAATGGCCTTGTGCTTCGTTGGCCGCCGGGGGTATGCAACCCGTGCGCACCCTGGGGCGGGACCGAATGATACAGCGCACGTTTGCGGTTATTTTGATCGTGGCGGCCTTGGGGCTGCCGATTGTCGATAGCTATACCTACTGTCTCTTTGTCCTCGGCCTGTTCTGCGCCGCCTTCGGCGAACCGTCGCGGAAAGTCGCACGCCCGATCATTGCCGCCGCAATCGTGCTGGCCGCGGTTGTCGCGCAGCATAGCTTGCCCCGTGCGGCGATCGAGGAGGGGCACAACGTCTACCTCAAGACCGATCAGGCGCCGATCTTTCGGGCGGCGCTTCCGGGTGTTGTCGCCGCCGAATTGGAAACCGCCTTCGAAGCGCGTTATCCGCCCGACAAATGGTGCACGCGAAAGGCCGGATGCTGGCGCCACCAAAACCAATGGCCGACGGAAATCTTCGCGTTTTCAGCCGACTCGGTATGGCGGCCGGCGGCCCTATTCGCGAACCGTCGACCGCATCGATTTCGCCGGTCTGCGATCCTTCCGCGGCGGGTTCGTCAACGAGAAGATGTACAACTGGTACGACGGTCGCAGCGACGTCAAACGCAAGGAAATGCCCTTCTTCGTCATGTACGAGCTCTCCGACGCCAGCGTCGGCAGTGCGTTGTGCTGGCGCGGCGTGGTGTTTTGGCCCGGCGCCGGCGGCGGCTTCGATCGGTTGGCCAACGGCGCATGGGATTGCCGTGCGATCACGGCCGCGGACGCCGGGCGGCAGGTTTACGGGATTGCGGTCTCCTACGATCCGCCGCTGGCGATGCGCCTCGATCCGTCGACGGCGTTGTGGTCGTCCGCGGTTGTCGAAGACCTGACAAAAGCGGTCGCCGTGCTGTGTATTGTTCTTTTGATCTTCGACCTAAGAATCGCCGGTGAGAGGCGCCGCACGGCGATGGTCGTTGGCGTCGGCGCGGGATTGGTGGTGACACTCGAGCTGTTGGGCGGGAATGCGATCGGAGGGTGGTGGCCGTATTCCGGCGGCAATGACGGCCTGACCCACGAAGGCTACGGACACATTGTGCTCGACGCGGCGGTGCGCGGCGATTGGCGGGAGGCGCTGCGCGGCAACGAAACGGTCTACTGGCATATGCCGGGGCTGCGCTATGTACGGGCACTCGGTTCGGTGTTTTTCGGCGATACCTCGTTCGGCTTTCTAACCATCGTGCTGGCCGTGCCGGCCGCGTTCTATCTGTTGTTCCGGACGGTACTTCCGGTGCGGATGGCGCTGATCATGGCGGCGATATTTCTCGTCTTTCCGATTTCCTCGCCGTTCGGCTTTTCCTTTCTCAGCTACATCGACTTGTTTCAACGCGGGCTCGGCGAGGCCATCGCGTACGCCGCCTTCCTGTTCGCGCTGGTCATCTATCTGAACGCCGCCGGCCGCGATTTTGACGGCATCTTGAGATCGGCCTTGTGGGCCAATGCGCTGCTCGCGCTGGCCCTCTTTATCCGCCCCAACCTCGGTCCCGGCACCATCGTATTCCTGGTCGGCTACTTTCTATTCATTGCCGCGCGCGCAAAGGGGAAGCCTCATCGCCGCGGCACTCGTCTTCCTGCCATTGGCGTTGGCCCCGTTTCATAATTTCTATTTTGGCGGCGTTTTTGTGCCAACCACGACGTCGGCGATGCATGAATCCAATCTCCATGCGCCGCCGGCGCTCTACCTCGCCGCCATCGGCGACGTCTTCGCCGGCAATTTCTTGGGAGAAGACTTGGCGCGGGTCGGCAACCACCTCTTCCGCTGGCTCCATATCTCGGGCACCAGCGATTCGTGGTACGGCATCATCCTCAACGCGCTCGCTTTCGTTGGCGCCGTCGCCGCGTTGACGGTGCCGCGGCTGTCGACCCCGACGGTGCGGCTGCTGGCGGCGACCGCGGTCGCCAATCACTGCGTCCTTTTCTTCTGGGAACCGAACCGCCGCTACGCGATGATCGCGTGGACGCTGAGCTACCTGGTTACGGTCGCGGTGGTTCACCGTTGGTGGCTGCGACGACGGCGGTACCCGGCCGGTGCGACCGACGACTACGCCGATACGAAGGCCGAGGCATGAGATATGGGCGCGACATTCATTTGTTTCGACGTTAGTCGGTCGAGGATGGCATGACCGTTTCCTATGACCCCCGGCGACCGGAGATTATTGCCGACCCGTACCCGATCTTCGCGCGCTTGCGATCGGAGGACCCGGTTCACAGAAGCGATGTCTTGGGTGGCTGGGTGCTGACCCGCTATGATGACGTCAAGAAATCACTCAACGACAAACGTCTGTCGGCCGACCGCATTACGCCTTTTCTCCACCACATGACGACGTCGGGCCGTCCCGTTCCGACCCTGGCTCGGATCGTCGGCAACTGGGCGGTGTTCACCGATCCGCCGCGGCACACGCGCCTCAGGGGCTTGATGAACAAGGCCTTCACGCCCCGGGCGGTGGCACGGTTGACGCCGCGCATCATCGCAATCGTCGATCGCCTCATCACCGCTATGGCCGGCAACACCGAGGCCAACCTAATCGCCGACTTCGCCTACCCGTTGCCGGTTACGGTCATCGCCGACATGATCGGCGTGCCCAGCGACGATCAGCATTTGTTCAAGACTTGGTCCGACGAGCTGGCGACCTTCGTCGGCAGCAATTTGCTGAGCCCGGACAAACATGCCCGCGCCGAGGCCGCCGCCGGCGCGATGGCCGATTACTTCCACGATATTATCGCCGAACGCCGTCGCGCGCCGCGGGACGATATCCTCAGCGCCCTCATCGCGGCCGAGGATCGCGGCGATGTTCTCGGCGAGGACGAACTCATCGCCTGTTGCGTGTTGCTGCTGTTCGCCGGCCATGAAACGACGACCAATCTGATCGCCAACGGACTATACGCGATGCTTCGGCACGGTGAATCCTTAGCGGTGTTGAGACAGTCGCCCGAGCCGTTGGATGGCGCCGTCGAGGAGGCGCTGCGTTACGATGGCCCGACCCAGGCCATGGTGCGCATCGCCTTGGAAGACCTCGAAATCGGCGAACGGCGCATCGCGGCCGGTGACCGCCTGTATCTCATGATCAACGCGGCCAATCGGGATGACACGGTGTTTACCGACCCTGACCGGTTCGATGTCCGACGCGAGTCCGCCAATCATATTGCCTTTGGCTACGGCATTCATTTCTGTCTCGGTGCCCCGCTCGCCAGACTGGAGGGACGCTACGCGCTTCACGCGTTGGCTCGGCGTCTCGAACAAGTGGCGCTCGGGGACCGGTCGCCGGAATGGATCGATTCGCTGGTCTTCCGGGGCATGCGATCGCTGCCCATCACCTTTCGCGAGGTGATCTAACGTTCGCTGAGGGCGTTGTAGCGGGCGCGCAGGATCGGCTTCATCAAATAGGCGAGAACCGTCTTCTCGCCGGTCAGGATATCGACCGTGGCGGTCATCCCGGGGATTATCGGCAGTGGGTTTTCTTCCGTGCCCAGGTAATTCCGGTCCGTGCGCAGTCGGATCAGGTAGAAGTCCTCGCGCGGGTTTTCTTCCGATTCGAGCGTGTCGGCGCTGATGTGTTCGACGATCGCGTCGAGCCCGCCGTAGATCGCAAAATCATAGGCGCTGATCTTGACCTTCGCCTTCTGCCCCGGGCTCAGGAAGGCGACATCGTGGGGCTTGATATGGGCCTCGACGACAAGCGTGTCCTCGAGCGGGACGATCTGGACCAAATCCTCGCCCGGCTGGATAACACCGCCGACGGTGGTAACCGAGATATCCTTGACGATACCACGCAGCGGCGCCCGCACCTCGGTACGGAGGACGCGGTCCTTTTCGGCGACCAAAATTTCCTGGAGCGCGGCCAGCGCGGTATTGGTCTTGGTGAACTCGAGCCGTGCCTCGGCACGCGCGTCGAGCTCGACCTCCTCGATTCTTTGACTGGCCTCGGCCAATGCCGATTCCAGTCTCGGTATGGAGAGCCGCGCCGATTCCAATTCGGTCCTCAAATCGTTCGCCTGCCGTTCCAACTGAAGCACGTCAACCCGCGATACGGCACCGTCCGCGAGCAGGGGCTTGGTGATGTCGAGTTCTTCGCGAACGAGGCCGTAGGACCGATTCAGCATGGAGGCGCGCGACTGCAGCTCGCGCAATTCCAATTGCTTCTGCTCTTCCTGGTTCTGGTAGATCTTGGCCTTGTTCGCGATCGACAGCTTGCGCGATTCAAAAAGGGCGAGTTGGTCGGCGACGACCCCCGGCGCTTCCTCGATGACCTGTGCCGGGAAATCCGGCGCCTCGGCACCCTCGGATTCTGCCTTGAGGCGGGCCGCTTGACCCAAATAGCTTAGATATTGGGCCCGCTTCTCGAGGAAGTCGGATTCGGCAACGGTGTTGTCGATACGCAAAAGAACTTGGCCCGCGTCGACGACCTCGCCGTCGCGCACCAGAATTTCGGCGACGATCCCGCCTTCCAGATTTTGGATCACCTGCACCGACCGCGAGGGGATGACCCGGCCGTCGCCGCGCGTGACCTCGTCGAGCTTGGCGTAGTAGGCCCAGCCGACGAAAGTGGTCAGGAAGATCGCGATGAACACCAACATGATGGTGGCATAACGGTACGTCATGCCCTGGATCGCCGACTGTACGTCCGGCAGCAGATCGATATCTTCGCGGTGCTTGATCTTCTTGGCCATGAAAAAGTCCCGCTTAGGCGGCGGTGCCGCGGATCTGTCCGCGAGACAGCGTCTCGAGCACTTTGTCGCGTGGCCCGTCGGCGACCACCTTGCCACTGTCGAGCACGATCAGGCGATCGACGAGGCGCAGCATGGAGACGCGTTGCGTGACCAGAATTATCGTCTTGCCCTCGAGCACCGATTCCAATTTGTTGATGAACTGCTCCTCGGAGCCCTTGTCCATATTGCTGGTCGGTTCGTCCATCAGCAGAATGTTGGGGTCGCGAACCAGAGCGCGGGCCACCGCCACGGCTTGGCGCTGGCCACCGGAAAGGAATTCGCCGCGCTCCCCGACCGGCCAATCGTATCCCATCGGGTGTTTGCTGACCCAACTGTCGATGCCGGCGATCTGGGCCGCGCGCTGGATGGCGAAGTCGTCGGCGTAGGGGGCGGCGACGCCGATGTTGTCGCGGATCGATCCGAAAAACAGGAAAATGTCCTGCGCCGCATAGCCGATGTTCTGCCGCAGGTCCGCCGGGTCGATCTGTTGCACGTCGGCACCATCGACCCAGACCGCTCCCTCATCGGGTGTGTAGAGGCCGAGGATCAGCTTTTCGAGCGTGCTCTTGCCGGAACCGATCTTGCCGATGATCCCGACGCGCTCGCCGGCCGAAATCTTGAACGACACCTTGTTCAGCGCGCCGATGGCCTGTTCGGGATAGCGAAACTCCACGTCCTTGAACTCGATGTCGCCGGACAATACCGGGCGATGGAGAAAGGCGGCCCCGCGCGCCCGCTCCACCGGGAGCCGCATGATCGAATCCAGGGTGCGAAGGGAGACCATGGATTGATTGTATCGCGACAGCAGTGAGGCGACCTGGGTCAAGGGCGCCATGGCTCGCCCGGCCAGGATCATGCAGGCGATCAGCGCGCCCATCGACATCTCGCCGGCGGTGATTCTGTACACACCGAATATGACCACGCCGATGATCGTCAGATGATGGATGAAACCGGTGAAGTGCAAGCCGAGGAAGGTGAGCGCGCGGACTCTGACACCGGACTTCGCGGCGGCGCCGACGAAGCGCTCCCATTTGCGTTGCATCCGGCCTTCGGCGCCAAGGCTCTTGACGGTTTCGAGGCCGCCGATGCTTTCGACCAATAGAGCGTGACGCTGCGCCGCTTCCTTGGACGAGTTCGCGACCAGCCGGCCCAGCGGCCCCTGGACCAGGAATCCGACGATCAATACGACGGGAACCGCGATCGTCGGGACCAACCCGACCGGCCCGCCGAGCAGCCAAATTATGGCGATGAAAATGAAGATAAACGGCAGATCGACCGTGGTCGCGACCGTGGCCGAGGTGAAGAACTCGCGAAGACTTTCGAATTCGCGCAGCTGCTGGGCGAAGCCGCCTGCCGATGCCGGGCGCGACGACAGCTTGATGTTCATCAACTGCTCGTAGATGCGCGACGACAGAATCACATCGGCGTGACGGCCGGCGGTATCGACGAAATGTCCTCTCAGATTCTTCAGTATGAATTCAAAGACGAATACAGTGATCACGCCCAACGCCAGGACCCACATCGTTTCGATCGCGTTGTTTGGAACCACGCGGTCATAGACGCTCATGACGAATATCGGCGTCGCGACTGCAAAGATGTTGATCATCAATGCCGCCAGCATGACCTGGTAATAGATCCGTCGGAAGCGCCACAACGTGCCCCAGAACCACGCCTTCGAATGTGGAATGTCGGTCTCTTTCGACCGCGCGTCGTATTGATACTCGGGTTTCGCATAGAGCACGTAGCCGGCGAATTCCTCGTTCAAATCGTCGAACGAAATCTCCCGCACGCCGCGCCCGCTTTCCGGCATGACCACGACTGCGGTATCGCCCTTTTCGATGCGCGCCAATACGCAGGCCCGCCCGCCTTTCATCAGCAGCACGCACGGCAAGGACAGGACGGAAATATCGTCCAGCTTGCGGCGGACGAGACGGGACGAAAGCCCAGCCCTCTCGGCGGCGCGGATGAACAGGTCCGGTGTCAAGCGGTCGTGGACCAGCGGAAGGCCGGCCCGCAGAGCCTCACCGGAATGGGGCCGCTCAAGCAGGGCGGTCAGGATCACCAGGCACTCGAGGAGCGGGTCGTCAATCGTCGGGCCCTTCGGCACCTGCTCGGCCGGCAGGGTCTCGATGTTCGCCAGTGTGGGCCCAGGTTGCACCACAGCATGCGTACCATCGAAAACGGTCGGCGACGCCTCCGGCTTCACCGCCTCCGTGAGTGGCGGTTCCGGCAAATTGCGATTCCGACTTTCGTCGGATCTTTTGCCCACACGAGATCTCCTCTTAACCCAGCCGACAGCGGGCGCGTAAGCCTCCGGCGAGGCAGTTCATATTCGCCAAAAGTGGCGAAATGTGGCTGCTACCGAAACATATTGGTTACCAGTGAGTTAGTCACGAAATAGTAGCGCCGAGAACGGGCACCTGCCAGTGCGCCCCGTCACACCACCGCAAGTTGGGTCGCCACCGCACCTAACCACGCAACGATTACTTTTCTCATAACGGCATATCCAACAATCTTTTCTCGGATTGGATCGGAATTATGCGATTATCGGGTCTGGTTGGATGGATTATCGCGCACGGCGAAGAATGCGCGCAGGTAGGAATCGCGGTCGTATCCGCGGTATGAGCCTGAGTGGCCTTGATTTTTCGTCGATCTTGGGGAAGAGTAGCATTGTCTGCGTTCATTACCAGCGTTGTCGTCAACAAAAACAATGGATTAGGCAACTTAACCTGCGCGTAATTCCAGGGGTGGACAAATGAGGGGAACCATGTCGCCACGAGCTCAGATTTCTGCCGTTGCTGTCGCCGCCGCGACAATTATCGCGAGTACGACCGGCGCGCCGGCGGTGACGCTCGAAGACGCGATCGTTACCACGCTGCAGACCAACCCCGAGGTCACGGCGATTCGCGACAACCGTCGCGCGATCGACCAGGAGCTTCGCGCGGCCCGCGGTCTCTACTATCCCAGCATCGATATCGCCGGCGAGTACGGCTACGAGGTGTCGAACAACGTGGCTACCGGCGGCACTGATGTCGACAAGTTTCCGAACGAGGTCGGCGCCATCTTCAACCAGTTGATCTTTGATGGGTTCGGACGCGAGGGCGAGGTCGATCGGCAGATCGGTCGCGTGCGGTCCGCCGCCTACCGTGTTTTCGATACCGTCGAGGTGCTCGCGTTGCGTGCAGTCGAGGTGTTTCTCGATGTCCAGCGGACCACCGAGATCGTCGGCATCGCGCAAGAGAATGTCGACGAGCACGAGAGTCTGCTCGATTTGGTCACCCGCCGCGCCCAGAGCGGTGCCGGTCCGAGGTCCGACATCGACCAGGCGGTCGCCCGTGTCGGTGCCGCCAAGGCATCCTTGGCGGTCTCGAGAGGGCGCCAGGAAGACTCGGTGGCCAATTACATCGCGGTTGTCGGCGCGATGCCGGAGAATCTTTTGCGTCCCAACCCGCCCGAGGACGCATTGCCGCCAACGATCGACGTGGCGGTCGAAACGGCGCTGGCGAATAGCCCGGTCGTTCAGGTCGCCGCCGCCGAGATCGAACGCGCGAGCGGGGAAGTGACCGTCGCCGAATCCAATTTCTGGCCGCGTTTGGATCTCCGGGCGGAGGCAAACCGCGAGGAGGACCAGGGCGGTATTTCGGGCGTCGCGACCGACTATTCGGTCAACGCGGTGATGACCTACAACATTTTCCGGGGTGGCATCGACGCCGCGCGGGTGCAGGAGAGCAAGGAGCGCCTCGCCCAGTCGCGAAGCGAACTCGATGTTTCCCGACGCGATGTCGCTGAGGAAACCCGGCTCGCCTGGAACGGCTTGTTCGCGTCTCGCGAGACCGGCGTTGCGCTCAGGGAAGAAGTCGAGGCCAACGTCAAGGTGCGCGACGCCTACTTTCAGCAGTTCGAGGTTAATCGCCGATCGTTGCTGGATTTGCTCGACGTGCAAAACGAGCTTTTCGTCTCGCGGACACAGTTGGTCACCGAGGACTTTACGACCGAGTTCGGCGTTTACCGCGTCCTCGCGACAATGGGTCTGCTGACGCCGACGCTCGGAATTTCGTCGCCGTCGGAATCAACGCCGCCGCCGCAATAATCTTGACGACGAGCGACGGTTCGCGTTTCAAAATCATTGTAAGTGCAGTTGTAGCGCCGACCGCCCGCCAGGCGGTCGGGTCTTTGTCGCGGGCCGGACCGACCGTGCCCCACACAGGGTTCGACGTCAGGTGCGAAGACTCATGAAAATCGGCGATTTCGACGTCGCCGGGAAACGCGTTCTCGTTCGCGGCGACTTGAACGTTCCGATGCAGGATGGCCGGGTCACCGATGCGACGCGTATCGAGCGCCTGTTGCCGACATTGGAAAATCTGCTGTCACGGCGGGCGCGGGTGGTCTTGATGTCGCATCTCGGCCGACCACGGGGCCGTGTTGTCGCCGATCTGTCGCTGCGCCCATTGGTCCCTGTCCTCGAGAAGGCGTTGTCGGGCCGGCGTGTGCGCTTTGCCGAGGATTGTATCGGGCCGTCGGCGCGGGACGCGGTCGCTGCGCTGGGTGACGGCGATATCGCGCTGCTCGAGAATCTGCGTTTCCACGCCGGCGAGGAAGCGAACGATTCCGCCTTTGCCGCCGAGCTGGCGGCGTTGGCCGATCTCTATGTCGATGATGCTTTTTCGTGCGCCCATCGGGCACACGCGTCGAATTTCGCGATCGCCGCGATCTTGCCGTCCGCCGCCGGCCTGCTCATGGAGGCGGAGCTGGATGCCCTGGCCGCCGCGCTCGAGGACCCTGAAAGACCGGTGACCGCCGTCGTCGGCGGCGCGAAGGTGTCGACCAAGCTTTCCGTCCTTGGCCATCTGATCGACAAGGTCGACCGCCTGGCGGTTGGCGGCGGCATGGCCAACACGTTTCTTCACGCCCTGGGCGTCGACGTCGGGCGGTCGCTGTGCGAACCGGACATGGCGGATCAGGCGCGCCGAATTCTCGCTCAAGCCGATGAGCTCGGCTGCGAGTTCGTTCTCCCCGCCGACGCCGTCATCGCGACCGGTCTCGGGGATAGCGTCGGCCATCGCGTCGTGCCGGTCGCCGCGATCCCGCCCGATTACATGATGCTCGACATCGGACCGGCATCCGCCCGGGCGCTTTGTGAATCCATGGCCGCGTGCAAGACCGTGCTGTGGAATGGCCCCTTGGGGGCTTTCGAGCATCCGCCCTTCGATGCCGGCACGAATGAGGTTGCGCAGGCCGTGGCGCGGCTCACGCAGGCGGGCCGCTTGCGCTCGATTGCCGGTGGCGGCGATACCGTGGCCGCGCTCTCCCATGCCGGGGTGGTCGACGAATTCAGCTATGTGTCGACCGCCGGCGGAGCTTTCTTGGAATGGCTGGAAGGCAAAGAACTGCCGGGCGTCGCGGTTCTATACCGGGACTCCTGACCGATGCGATTCCGCTTTAGGCGGTTCCTTCGGCGATGCCGCGGCGCAACCATTTTGGCAGCGACGAAAGCTTGGCCTCGCCGTCGCTCTCTGCGGCCGACTGGGGAGCGGCGGCGCTCCGCGGCATACCAAGGCGATTGATCTGTTCCGACGACAGCTCGGGCCGCTCGAGAAGCAAGGCTTGAAGCGCGGGGGCATCGGCCGAGCGCGAGATCAGCAGCTCAACGGCATCGACGGACAGCGCCGCCGTTTGGTTGGCGACCAGGCGCAAGATGACGGCGTCGTCGGCGACGGCCACGATCGCGTCGGTGACCCGCTCGGTTAGGCCATCCCGCTCCGCGATGGCGCGCCTGTAGTCATCGGATCGGCGGCGGGCGACGGCGACCAGGTCGTCGTCGGTAAGATTGCCACTTTCACGCAGTGTCTTGTGGACCTCGTTGGCATTGTCGCTGCCCAGAACACGGGCCATGTCGCTGGCTGGAATGCGGCTCGGCGCCGTGTTCCGAACGAGAACCTCGCGCATACAGGTATCGACGTCGCGAATCAGGTTCTGAAGCACCTCTGCCATCAGCTCCTTTTCGCGATCGCTGCGATCCGATGAACCGTTGAAGTACAAATCGCTGAGCGAAGCCGCCAAGGTCGCGCGCGAGGCGATCGATCGCGTGCGTGCCAATCCAAGCAGCTTGTCCGGTTGAATGTCGGGGGCGGCGCCGATAGTCATCGCTTCATCCCTTTCGCTCTTACGCTTCCGGTTTCTATTATTCCGTTTACGCCTTTCGAAAAAGTTAACCAAAGTGCGGCCCGGCGCGCGGTATCCCGAGCCGCGTTAACCATAGTGCGGGTGCCGGAAACAAGTTCTCTATGCGTTGTCCGATTATGGCCCTATCGTCGGGATGGCGCCGGCGAACGCCGAAATCATGGAAATGCCAGCCGCCGGCGGCCGCCATCGCCGGGGAAAAGGGATGAAAGGCCAAAAACCTTCCGGGCCGACCGTCTTGACCGTTCCCGAGGGGGACGAGCGGGAGCGGCTAACCTGCCCCGATTGCGGCTTCATCCACTATGAGAACCCCAAGATCGTTACCGGCGCGGTTGTCGAGTGGGAGGATCGAATCCTTCTCTGCCGGCGGGCGATCGCCCCTGGCATCGGCAAGTGGACGCTGCCGGCCGGCTATTTGGAGGTTAATGAGAGTTCTTCCGACGGCGCGAAGCGCGAGGCGTGGGAGGAGGCCCGTGCGCGTATCGAGATCGATGCGCTGATCGCGCTCTACGATATTCCGCACATCAGTCAGATCCAGCTCTTCTTTCGCGCCCGTCTACTGTCGCCGGATATTTCCGCCGGGCCAGAAAACCAGGAGGTCGCCCTGTTTTCATGGGAACAAATTCCGTGGGACGAACTCGCCTTTCCCAGCGTCACATGGGCGCTCAATCACTTCGCCGATACGCGGGGCAAAACCGACTTCGCGCCGCATCGCAATCCGGCGGGACAGGCGATGACGATGGCCCAGGATTGACTAGTCTGCGGCCTCGGGTTCCTCGGCGATGCCATGACGCTGAATCAACGGCATCTGCATGACGCTGAAGATCAGGGTCAGTGGCAGGTAGCCGAACACCTTGACGCTGACCCAGACGTCGGTCGAAAAGCTTCGCCAGACGATTTCGTTGAGGACCGCCATGGCAGCGAAGAACAGGGCCCAGCGCCAGGTCAGCAACCGCCACCCTTTGTCGTCGACCTGGAACACCGAATCGAACAACGGTTTGAGAAGCGGGCGGTCGAAGATGAGCCCGGCCAACAACGCCAACGCGAAGGCGGCATTGATGATCGTCGGCTTCATCTTTACGAACGTCTCGTCGTTGAACCATAGGGTCAGACCACCGAAGACCATCACGATGATCGCGGTAAACAAGGGCACCATCGGTATGCGGCGATGGACGAGCCACGACACCGACAGCGCGACAATGACCGCGATCATGAAGGCCGCTGTGGCGACGAAGATGTCGCCCCAGGCGTAGGCCGCGAAGAACACCACCAATGGGCCTGCTTCGACGGCGATCTTGAGCACCGGATTCATGCTGCCCTATATAGGGCCCAGCGCACCGATACGCTAGCCCGCCAGACTGAGAAGCGCCGCGCCGGCGCAGACGACGATCGCGGCAACGAACCTGGCCCGGCCGAAGGGCTCGCCGAGGAGTGTGGTGCCGAGCAGCGCGGCGATGATGACGCTGGTCTCGCGCAGGGCGGAGATCGGGGCCAGCGCGCCGAGGCTCATGACCCAGATTACGATCGTGTAACTCAATGCCGAAATGACGCCGCCGAACACGCCGCGCCGCCACTCCAGCCGCATCGATTCGAGCACCGCGCGGCCACGCCAGGCGACCGTTATGGTGGCGAACAGGAAGCCCTGCAACAAGAACAGCCACGCGATATAGCTCAGGGGAATCGCCGTGCGGCGGACGCCCATGCCGTCCGATACGGTGTAGGCGGAAATGCAGATGCCGGTGAGGATGGCGAAGAAGATGGCGTGGCGGTGGCGCGGCGGTCCGCCGCGACGGGCGCCGAGGCTGATGATGCCAAGCGAAACCAATGCGACGCCGACCAGTTGGATGGGAGTCGGCACTTCGCCCTCAAAGGCCAGCGCCAGCACGGTCACCAGGACCGGCGCGATTCCACGCGCGATCGGATAGACAAGGCTTAGATCACCGACCCGGTATCCGGCGGCGAGGGAGATGTAATAGGCGACGTGAATGACCGTCGATGCGGCCAGGAACGGCCAACTCGCGGGGTCGGGGAGGGGGAGAATTGGAATCAGCGGCACCGCCATCACGGCCGGTACGCCGAATATCATGACCTGAACCGTGAGCGGATCGCGGCCGCCCTTGATCAACGCATTCCAGGACGCGTGCATGGCCGCTGCAATGAGGACGAGGACGGCGAGATCGAAGGGCATGGGATGGCAAGACGGATATTGTGGAATCGTGACAATCCGCCGCACCGCACGAATGGTCAACAGGATCGTCGGGATGTATGGTCGTGGCGTCCGGTGATACCGAAGAATGGGATCGCGAACAAAGAAGGAGTCCTCTTGACCACGACCATATCCGCCGAGGACGGTCATCCGCGCCGCACCGTTGCCGTCGCCGGTTCCGAGATCTCCTATGTCGAAACCGGACAGGAATCGCCCACAGTCGTTTTCTTGCACGGCAATCCGACATCGTCCTATCTGTGGCGCAACGTGATTCCCCATGTCGCGCCGCACGCCCGCTGTCTCGCCCCCGATCTCGTCGGCATGGGCCGGTCGGGCCGGGCCCCGGATGGCAGCTATGCCTTCCGCGATCATGCCCGGTATCTCGACGGCTGGTTCGAGAACGTCGTCGGCTCCGATCCCGTTATCCTGGTCGTTCACGACTGGGGCGGGGCGCTGGGCATGTATTGGGCGCGCCGCAATCCGGCCCAGGTACGCGGCATGGCCTATATGGAAACCATCGTCACCCCCTTGACCTGGGACGGCTGGCCGGAAGCGGCGCGCGGCATATTTCAGGCGATGCGGTCGCCGGCCGGCGAGGAGCTCGTGCTCGAGAAAAACGTATTCGTCGAACGAATCCTGCCGGCCAGTGTGCTGCGCGATCTGTCCGAACAAGAGATGGCGGTCTATCGCACGCCATTCGTCGAGCCGGGCGAGAGCCGCCGCCCGACGCTAACCTGGCCGCGGCAGATACCGATCGACGGCGAGCCGCCGGAGATGGCGGATCTGGTTTCGGCCAATCAGTCTTTCATGGCCGGGGCACCGTTTGCCAAACTCTTCGTCAATGCCGAGCCGGGCTCGATCCTGATCGGCCCGCAGCGGGAAATCTGCCGTGGCTGGGCGAACCAGACCGAGATCACGGTTGCCGGCAAGCATTTCATCCAAGAAGACTCGCCGCATGAGATCGGCCGCGCAGTCGCGGAATTCGTCGACATGATCGCCAAACTGGCGTGAGCAGCGGTTAGCGCTAAAGCGCCGCCATCAGCAGCAGACCAAAGCCCCCCGCCGCGACGGACACGAGAAGACCCGCGGCCACGCGAATGCCGAGGCGCCGTGTGCCCTGGACCGTTGCGAGCGCGCCTTTGACCAGCGTGTTGGAGATAACCGCTATGAGAAGCCCGGTTGCCGCGACTTCGGGAGTGAGTTCCGCGGCCTTCACCATGCCGGACAGAGAAAGGTTGATCGCATCGACGTCGCCGAGTCCGGAGGCCCCGGCAAGAACATAGATGCCTTCGTCACCCCACCATGCCTGAAGCGCGCGAGACAACAGCATGATGGCGGCCAGCAAGGCACCGAACTGGAGCGCGGTCATGAACTCGAATGGATTGCGCAGCTTTAGCGCCGGCGTCTCCGGATGCTTCGCTTGCTGCCGCCATAACATGTACGCGGCGGCGAACGCGCCAATACCCGCCAACCCGAGTGGAAGCGCCAGGTAGCCGGCCATCGAGGGTGCGATAATCCAGACTACGAGCAGTGTGCGGGGGAACATCGTTCCGCCGGCGATCAAGATCGACGCGGACAGCAACGGCGTGGCCTCGGGATTGCGCCGCGCCAGGCGCGCGAACGTCAGCGTGACCGCGGTCGAGGAGACCAGGCCCCCGGCCGCGCTGGCCAAGATCATGCCGCCGGTGGTGCCGAAGATTCGCACCGCCGCATAGCCGACGAAGGAGATCGCGGCGATGAGGATCACCATCAGCCACAGCTCGTAGGGGTTGAGCGCATGCCAGGGTCCATACCCCTGGTCCGGCAGCACCGGCAGCAATACAAGGGTCATCGCCAGCAGCTTCAACACCGCCAGCATTTCGTCCCGTTCGATGCGCTCCAGCCATTTATGCAAGGGCGGCTTGATGCCGAGCAGCAGTGCCGCCGCGACGGCGCCGGCGGCGGCGATCGCGACCTCTCCCCGAACCGCCACCACGCCGAGAACAAAGGTCAGCATCGCGGCGACAACGGTGGTTATGCCCTGGTCGCCGCTTTGCCTGACGTGACTCCAACGGGCCGCGATCAGTATCGCCGCATAGGCGATGAAGGTGGCGGCCAACACGATTTCTCCGAGCTGCAAGGACAGTAGGCCGCACAGCCCGCCGAGCAGACCGGTGATCGCGAAGGTACGGACGCCGGCGATTCTCGCGCCTTCCGGCGCCGAACGCGCATGCCAGCCCCTCTCGAAGCCGATCAGGAAGCCGAGCGCCAATGCGACCATGAGGCGCTGGTATAGTTCCAAGTCGCCCACGGCATTCTCCTTCGATGCCAATGCCATGGTATGAGCCGCCGGATGCCGCGGCGTTGCGCCAGATCAACCGGGGAGCTCCCGGGCCATTCGATGATCGCGGAATCACGGGCCCGCCGGCAGCCGGCAGCGCGCGCGTTGGCGCCGTGTTTTCAGATGACGATCCAGTCCTTCGGGAAGGGATCGGGAAGCGGATGAGGCCCGCGGCCAAGCGTGCCGAGCCACAGTCGGGGCGCGATAACGAGCGAGTCGGGTCGGGCGCCGAGCCACGCCGCCCACCAGCTGAACGTGCTGTTGGCGATAACGATGTGCCGACAGCGGGAGATCAGGAACATATCCTCGGTTGCCGAGTTGCCCTCGACAAAGGTGCAGTCGGACCACCCTTCCAACATTCGTCGCGCCGCCGACGGATCGTCGGAAAAAACCAGGTAGTGTTTCTCCGGAAGCGATCGATCGAGGAGCTTGCGGGCGCGATCGAAATAGTCGCGGCGGCAATAATCGAACCAATCGCTGCGCTCGGCTTTCCCCACAAAATCTCCGAGCCGGACATGAACCGCGACCGTGCGCGCCGGATCGATGAGCGAATGGGTGCCGCGCAATTGCGGCTGGTCGAAGCGGCGGAGGTCGAATTCAGCGCGGATGCGGTCGGCGATCGGCTCGAAAAAGCCCGGCGACTGCCAGTAACCGGCCAAATAGCAATCATCGGTGATGGTGAAGAAATCATCGATCGACCGGAGACGGTCGTCCCGCACGATGGGCACGCCCATGCGGCGGTCATCCCGATCCAGCCATCGCTCCTTGATGCGGCGCCATTTCTTGCCGGTCCAGGTGCGCGGCAACTCCGGCCCGATCAATTCGAAGCCGTCGATTTCGAACGGTGCCAGGTGGGTCGTTAATTGCCCCTCCTGGTCGCGCTGCCGGGTAACCAGTACGAGGTCGGCGGTGAGGTGCTCGGCGAGCGCCCGCCCGGCCGCGTATTGCAGCATCTGGTTGCCAAGCTGTCCGTCGAGCTTGGCAAAGACATGACGTCGACGCTCCGACCCTGCCGTCGAGGGCGCCGCACCGTTCGCCGTCATCGGTCACACATCTTGGAACCGTGATGCCTCTCCGCGGCGACCAGCATAGGGCCCTCGTGACGGCTGTGGAAGACGCGAGGTCTAAACGACGATCCAATCCTCCGGATAGAGATCGTTCGGATGATTGGCACGATACAGGTTGAGCGACAGCCACAATCGCGGCGCGACGACCATCGATTCGCCGCCGGCGCCCAGCCACGCTCCCCACCAGCCGAACGTGCTGTTGGCGATGATGAAATGCCGGCATCGACTCATCAGCATCATGTCCTGGTAGGGCGAGTTTCCCTCGACGAACGTGCATTTACGCCAATCCGAAAGCATCGCGCGCGCGGTGGCCGGCTCGTCGGAGAAAACCAGATAGTGAAGATCTTCACCGCAGCGGTCGATCAGGGCACGGGCGCGATCGTAATAGTCGCGCCGGCAGAAATCGAAACTGCCGTCGCGACGGCTGGCGTCGGTGAGATCGCCGAGCCGAACATGCACGGCGACCGTCTGTCGGGCCGAAATCGTTGCCATGGTCTCGGCTTGCGCTTCCGCGGCGAAACGGCCGAGATCGAAGTCGGCGCGGATGCGATCGGCGATGCGGTCGAAATATCCCGGCGATTCCCAAAATCCGACCAGACAGCTGCTCCGGGACAGGCCAAAAAATTGTTCCGGCGACCGGATATCGGCCTCCCGGATGACCGGCAGCCCGAGGCGCCGGCTGTGGGCGGGAAACCATCTGTCGGTGATCCGCTGAATGCGGCGTCGCCACGGATCGTCCGGAATCAGTGGGCCGACGAGTTCAACGTCGCCAAGCTCGAACGGGTCGAGCGCGCAGCCCGGCTTTTTCCCGTTACCGGTGTTTGGGCTGACGAGAACAAGCGCTGCGTTCCGCGTGTCGGCGAGGGCGCGGCCGGCGGCGTATTGGAACATCTGGTTGCCCAGTCTTCCGTCGAGCTGCACATAAATACGGTACCGCGCGGCCGTGCCGTCCCGTGCCGCTGGGTGCGTCGGCGAACCGGGCATGCGCGATCACCGCGAGGCGATCGCGGGATCGACACCGGGCTCGATGTCGAGCAAATTGTGGGCGAATTCGTGCGCATCGAAAGGCCGCAGGTCCTTCGCGCTTTCGCCGACGCCGATCGCATGAACCGGCAGGCCGAACCGTTCGGCGAGCGCGACAAGTATCCCGCCGCGCGCGCTGCCGTCCAATTTCGTAACGATCAGACCGGTCACGTTCGTCACCTCGCGGAAGGTCTCGACCTGGGCCAACGCGTTCTGGCCCGTCGTCGCATCGAGGACCAAGAGGCAATGGTGCGGCGCGGATGGGTCAAGCTTCTTGATCACGCGGCTGATCTTTTCGAGCTCGGCCATCAGCCCGGCCTTGTTGTGAAGCCGGCCGGCGGTGTCGATCAGCAACACGTCGATATTCTCCCGGCGCGCCCGTTCGAGGGCGTCGAAGGCCAGCCCGGCCGGGTCGGCGCCTTGGCGTCCGGTGACGACCGGTACGCCGCTGCGCTCGCCCCAGCTCTGCAATTGCTCGATCGCGGCGGCACGAAAGGTATCGGCGGCGCACAACATGACGCGCTTGCCGCGGCCATCCAACCAATGGGCGAGCTTGCCGATGGTCGTTGTCTTGCCGGATCCGTTGACCCCGACCACGAGTACGGCCACCGGGCCATCGCTGTCTTCGAATTCGAGCGGCACGGAGACGTCGGCCAGAAGCGCGGCAATATCGCCGGCGAAGGTCTCGCGGACCTGTCGCGGCGTGATGTCGCGCCCGAATCGTTGCTTGGCCAGCGACGCGGTAAGGCGGGCCGCCATGGCCGGCCCGATGTCGGCGCTGATCAAAGCCTCCTCGAGCGATTCGAGAGCATCGTCGTCAAGCCGGCGGCCGGTCAAAGCCGACCCGATGCCGTCGCTCAGTTTGGTGGTCGATCGTTTGAGGCCGGATTTGAGGCGGGCCAGCCAGCTCCCCTCCGGTGGCGATTCGTCCCTGCTCATGCAGCGAGCGTACCCACCAGGTGGCCGTTTTCCGCGCCGGAAATATGGACCGACCGGATCGTCCCCGGTATCGCCCGGCGGTCGAACTGCACGACGGCAAAATGCTCGCTGCGGCCGGTATCCGGTTTTTCGACCAAGACCGTTGCCGTGCCGCCGATGCGGCGGTCGAGGAAACGGCCAAGCGTTTCATCCCCGAGGCGCCGCAGCCGCGCGGCCCGTTCCCTGCGGATCGCCATCGGCACCTGCGGCATCCGGGCGGCCGGCGTTCCGCGCCGCGCCGAATAGGGAAAGACGTGCAGGTATGTCAGATCGCAGCGCACGACGAGGTCCAATGTCCGTTCGAACATGGCCTCGGTCTCGGTCGGAAAGCCGGCAATGATGTCGGCGCCGAACACCACGTCCGGCCGCACCCGCCGCGCCCGGTCGCAGACATCGATCACGTCGCGCCGCAGGTGACGCCGCTTCATGCGCTTGAGAATCAGATCGTCGCCCGACTGGACGCTGAGATGCAGGTGCGGCATCAGGCGTGGCTCGTCGGCGATCAGCGCGAACAAGTCGCCGTCGATTTCGACCGGATCCAGCGAGCTGAGCCGGAGGCGTTCGAGTTCCGGAACCAGGTTGAGCAGGCGCCGCGCCATCTGGCCCAGGCTCGGCCGGCCCGGCAGATCGCTTCCGTAGCCGGTGATGTCGACGCCGGTCAGCACGATTTCCCGGTACCCCGCCGCCACCAGCGTGCGCGCCTCGGTGACGATGCGGCCGACCGGGACGCTGCGATTGTTGCCGCGACCGAAGGGAATAATGCAGAACGTGCAGCGGTGATCGCAGCCCTGCTGGACCTGGACGAAGGCCCGGCTGCGGCCGTGGAAGCCTTCGACGAGATGCTCCGCGGTGTCGCGCACGGTCATGATGTCGCCGACGATGACACGGTCGGCGGCGAGATAACTCTCGGCGCGAAGCTTTTCTTCGTTGCCCAGGACCTGATCGACTTCCGCCATGGCGGCATAGGCGTGGGGGTCAATCTGCGCGGCGCATCCGGTCACGACGATCCGCGCCGCCGGGTTTTCGCGCCAGGCGCGGCGAATCGTCTGGCGGGCTTGGCGTTCGGCCTCCGCCGTTACCGCGCAGGTGTTGACGACGACCAGATCGTTGCAAGGGCTGTCCCCGATCAACCCGGCGATCAATTCCGATTCGTAGGCGTTGAGACGGCAACCGAAGGTGATGACGCGTGGCGCGGTCATTGCAGGAGATCCGCGGCGAACCGGCCATGGTAGCTGGTGGCGACCGGGCCGGTCATGATGACGTGACCGTCCTCGCGCCAATCGATGTCGAGCGCGCCGCCATCGAGAACCACGGTGGCTCGGCGACCGGCGATGAGGTGGCGCCGCGCCGCCGCGACCACGGCCGCGCAGGCGCCGGAACCGCAGGCACGAGTGATCCCGGCGCCCCGTTCCCAGACCCGAAACCGCAGCCGGTCGGGCCCCAGAACCTGCACCACGCCAATATTCGCGCGATCGGGGAACAGCGGATCGGTCTCCAGCTCGGGGCCCAACGTCTCGAGCGGCACCGCCGCCGCGTCATCGACGAAGAAAACCGCGTGCGGATTGCCGACATTGACCGCGACCGGGTCGCTGAGCGGTCCGCATGTCAGGTCGAGATGGTCGGTATCCATCGCTCGGGCCAACGGGATCAGCTGCCACTCGGCCGTTGCCGGTCCCATGTCGACCGCGACCCGGCCATCGCCGCACCGCTCGGCGGTCAGCACGCCGGCAATGGTTTCGATCGCAATCGCGTCCTTATCAGTCTCTGCCATCAGCAGATCGGCCACGCACCGGGTGCCGTTGCCGCAGGCGCCGGCCTCGCTGCCGTCGGCGTTGTAGATGCGCATGAACGCGTCGGCCCGGCCGTTGGCCGGCGGTTCGACGGCAAGCAACTGGTCGCAGCCGACGCCGAGACGGCGGTCGCAAATCGTCCGTGCCCGGTCGCGCGATAGGACCAGGGGATCGGCGCGGATATCGACGACAACGAAATCGTTGCCCAGACCGTGCATCTTTTTGAAGGGATAGTCGCCCATGAGCAGTTTATATGTTGCGCAGGCCGAAAATGTCCATGCCCGCGCGTTCTCGCCGCCGCCGCTAAGGGTCCCGGCGCGCGGCCAAAAATGCGTCCATATGGAAGCCCGCCTGCTCACCGCCGTAATGGAATTCGCGGCCGATCGGGCAAGCGCGCCGCGCCCGGCAACCGAGTTCCCTGCACTCGGCCCCGCTGTCCCCCGAGATATGGCCGACACAGGCCGCGACGTCGTAGCCGCCGGCGGTGAAGGCATCGACCGGGCAGGTCGTCAGGCAGGGCTTTTCGGCGCAGCTTTCGCAGGGGTGGAGCGCCTGGTTCGGGCTCGGCGTATGCGGCCGCTCGGCAAGCAGGAAAGCGCCGCGATAGGCATGCCACAAACCGTAGACGGGGTGGATCAGCGGGCCGATCGGCGATGGAAATGCGGCGCCGGCGCGGACCGCCCAGGCCTGAAACGGGTGATAGGGCGGGCCATCGAAGGGGTAGAGCACACGCATCGGGCCAAATTCAGGCGTCAGACCTTGAGCGATCGCGTCCAGGGTACGCCGCGACCAGCCGTTCAGCGGATCGGGTTCGTCGCGGCGGTCGGTGGAGAAATGGCGCCACATGGCGGGGCCGGCATTGCCGATCAGTACCAGGGTGCCGGAGCGTATATCGGCGAAATCGGCCCGACCGACCGCGAGGCTGCCAAGCACGACCAAGCCGGCGGCGCTGACACCGCAGTCAATCGCGTCCCGCACGTCGTCGTCCCCGGTCATTCCGCCGGCGAGCCGTCGGCGGGGTCCTGCGGCGGGTCGACCAGATGCTGGTTGCCCCAGGTCGAATCTTCCTTGCGCCAGGCGAACGACGTCACCAAGCCGCAGACGCAGAGCGCGTTCATCCCACGCTGCACGATGGACCCGGGCGCGCGCTTGACGATCCACGAATCGGCGCCGGATCCGCCGCGGCCCGCCTTCGGCGCGCCAAGATAGCGCGACGGAACCGGCAACACGGCGGCCCAGTAATCGCGGTGGCAGTGTAGATGCATGCCGGTGCTGTTGGCCTTGTATTTCAATTTGTGGCCGCGGTCGGTGGTCTCGCGTGTGGCGGCATGCTCGTTGGTGTCGAGCCCGGTCAGCACCGGCTGACGAAGCGGGTCCTCGTAGACGGCCAGGACGTCGAACAGCTCCGGGTCGACGTCGACATCGTCCTGGAAATAGGAAATCCACTCGATTTTGGGATCGGCCAGCCAGTATGCGACGCCCAAATTAACGGCCCCGGCAACCCCGCGATTTTCCGTCAGGGCGAGATAGCGGGCGCCCAGTCGTTCGGCACACTGGCGGTTGGCGTCGCTGGCATCCTCGTTCGAGCCGTCGTCGACGACGAGGACCGGAACGCCGAGCGCTATCAGCTGCGGCAGAGTCCGGGCAAGTGCCGCGGGTCGGTTGTAAGTCGTCACGACGATGGCTCGGGTCGCGACCGCTTCGGCGCCGGATGAGGCCGCGTCGGCGTCGTCGAATAGGGGGCCGGCCGGCGCGTCGGTGTCGCTGCCGATTTGGCGCCGGACAGCATCGAGAAACGCGCTTGGGCGGGCCGCCGCGCCGCGCTGCAGGACGATGAAGCGGGCATTCTCCAGCCGACAGGCGAAACCCTTCGCCACGGCTCGAAGGGTCGGCAGCGGCACCTCGTTGATCCGCGTCTTGCGCACAACCACCCACGAGACGCGACCCAAGCCGGCCGGGTCGATCGTACCGGCATCGCTGGCGCCGAAGAACCATCCAGTGTACTTGCCGTTGGTCAGCACGCGCGCGCCCGCGCCGCCGTGGGAGACGACCCGGATCCAGGTGGCGAGGAAGTCGATCATGGCCTGCGCGTCGTGCCTCGGCTGCGATGTAAATCGTTTGGGCGCACGATCATAGCAAGGCGGCGGCGTCGGTACACGCGGCCAAATGCGGTCGTGCGCCCCGAGATAGGGAGCAAGGTCGTGCTTGACGTTGGCGGCCGGGGTGCATAAATTCCGCCGCGCTCAATCAATTTGAGTAACCCATGCCCCCGAGGGGGCCCGTCCGTCCGCGAGTTTCGCGCACGGGCGCTTTTGTGTTTTGGAGTCATGCGGCAATGTTCGAAAGCCTGACCGGTAAGCTGGGTGACATTTTCGACGGGCTGACCCGGCGCGGCGCCTTGTCGGAGGCCGACATCGACGTGGCGTTGCGCGAAGTCCGGGTGGCGCTGCTCGAGGCCGATGTCGCGCTGCCGGTGGTCAAGCAATTCATCGACCATGTCCGCGTGGCGGCAACCGGCGAGACCGTGCTGAAAAGTGTCACGCCCGGCCAGCAGATGGTCAAGATCGTTCACGACCAGCTCGTCGAGATGCTCGGCGGTGAAGCCGTCGAATTGAACCTCAGGGCCAACCCGCCGGTGCCGATCTTGATGGTCGGGCTGCAGGGTTCGGGCAAGACGACGACGACGGCGAAGGTCGCGGTGCGATTGGCCGAACGGCAGAAGTCCAAGGTCCTGATGGCGGCGCTCGATACCCGGCGCCCGGCCGCCCAGCAGCAGCTGGCGGTGCTCGGCGAGCAGGCGGGAATCGATACCCTGCCGATCGTTGCCGGCGAGCCGCCGGTCGCGATCGCCCGCCGCGCGGTGCAAAAGGCGACGCTGGAGGCCTACGACGTATTGCTGCTCGACACCGCCGGGCGGCTCGCCATCGACGATGAACTGATGGACGAAGCGGCCGCGATCCGCGACGCGACCAACCCGGTCGAGACCCTGCTGGTGGCCGACGCGATGACCGGTCAGGACGCGGTCAACGTGGCGCGGGCGTTTGGCGATCGGGTCGGCTTGACGGGCATCGTTCTCACCCGGGTCGACGGCGATGCCCGGGGCGGCGCGGCGCTGTCGATGCGGATGGAATCGGGGTGCCCGATCAAACTGATCGGTGTCGGCGAGAAGCTCGATGCCCTCGAAGCCTTCCACCCCGAGCGCATCGCCGGCCGCATCCTCGGCATGGGCGACATTGTCGGCCTGGTCGAGAAGGCGCAGGAGACGATCGAGCAGGAAGAGGCGGAGAAGCTCGCGCGCAAGGTGCAGAAGGGCGACTTCGATCTCGACGACATGGCCCAGCAACTCCAGCAAATGCGGAAAATGGGCGGCCTCGAGGGACTGCTCGGCATGATGCCGGGTGTCGGCAAGGTCAAGAAGCAATTGGCCGAGGCGAAGATCGACGACGGGATGATCCGCCGCCAGGAGGCGATCATCTCGTCGATGACCAAACAGGAGCGGCGCAGTCCGAAAGTCATTCACGCCTCGCGCCGACGCCGCATTGCCGCCGGTTCGGGCACGACCGTCCAGGAGGTCAACAAGCTGCTCAAGCAGCATTTGCAGATGACCAAGATGATGAAGCGCATGGGCAAGCTCGGCAAGAAGGGCATGATGCGCGGTATGGCGCCGGGCGGGCTGCCGCCTGGATTCGGCGGCATGTAGGCGAGGCAGGAGGCGGGAACCGTGATCGATCACATGTCCATCGGCGTCGCCGACATCGTCCGCTCGCGCGATTTCTACGACCGGGTGTTTGCCGTCCTGGGGTACCAGCGGCTGTACGATATTGACGGCGAGGCGGCAGCCTATGGCCCCGAGATGCCGTCCATGCAGTTTTGGATCACGCGGCCCCTCGATGGTGACCGACCGACGGCGCCCTGCAACGGGATGCATGTCTGTTTTCAGGCCAAGTCGCGCGACTTGGTTCGAGCATTCCATGACGCCGCGATCGCGGCCGGCGGCACCGATGCGGGCGCGCCCGGGCTGCGGCCGGAATACAGCGAAACCTACTATGGCGCCTTCGTCTTCGACCCCGACGGGCACAAGATAGAAGCCGTTTGTTACGACGCGGAATAGTCCACGAAATCAGGATCAATTCAGGAGGAAGCTTGCATGGCCCTAAGAATTCGTCTGGCGCGGGGCGGCGCCAAGAAACGGCCGTTTTATCGCATTGTCGTCGCCGATTCCCGCGATCCACGGGACGGCCGCTTCATCGAGAAGCTCGGCACCTACAATCCGATGTTGCCGCGAGACCATGGCGATCGATTGACCTTCAAGGAAGAGCGGATCCGTCACTGGTTGTCGGTCGGTGCCAAGCCGTCCGACCGTGTCGCCCGGTTCCTGGGCGATGCCAGCATCGCCGCGGCGCCGGCGATCCCCGAACAGACCAAGAAAAACCAGCCCAAGGCCAAGGCGGTCGAGCGGATGAAGGTCGTGGAAGAGGCTGCGGCTGCCGCCGTGGTGGCGGCGAAAGCGGCCGAAGAGGCTAAGGCGGCGGAACCGGTTGCCGAGGAAGTCCCGGCCGAAGAAACCCCGGCGGAAGAGGCCGTTGCTGAAGAGGCCCCGGCGGAAGAGGCCGCGACGGAAGAAGCTCCGGCGGAAGAAGCTGCGGCGGAAGAAGCTCCGGCGGAAGAAGCTGCGGCGGAAGAAGCTCCGGCGGAAGAGGCTGCGGCGGAAGAAGCTCCGGCGAAAGAGGCTGCGGCGGAAGAAACCGCGACGGAAGAGGCTCCGGCGGATGAGGCCGCGGTGGCTGAAGAGGCACCTGCAGAGGACGCCGCGCCGGGCGAGGGCGAAGAGGTCAAGAAAGAGGAGTAACAGTCGCCGAGAATCCGGGATCGACAGCGATGGGCGAGGCGATGATCTGTGTTTGTGCGATCGGTGCCCCGCACGGCGTCCGCGGTAATATTCGAATCGCCTCGTTTACGGCGAACGCGGAAGATTTCCTAAGCTACGGGCCGCTCAGCGACAAGAACGGGGCGCGGCGCTACGATCTCGAAATCGTCGGGCGCAGCCGGGGACAGCTCATCGCCCGTATCGCCGGTATCGATGATCGCGACGCGGCCGAGGCTCTCAAGGGGACGCGCCTTTATGTACCGCGGTCGGCGTTGCCGCAAACCGATCCGGAGGAGTTCTACCACGCCGACCTCATCGGATTGACGGCGGTCGATCCGGACGGTCGCGAGGTTGGCAAGGTCAAGGCGGTGTACGATTTCGGCGCCGGCCACGTGCTCGAGGTCGTGGATTCGGATCGCCGACAGGTGCTTGTTCCCTTTACCAGGGAAGCAGTGCCCGAAATCGACATCGGCGGCGGCAGAGTGGTGATCAAACCGCCGCCCGAAGGTGACACGGCGGTAGATGAGGAAAGTTGACGGTCGGAGGCGATGACGACGATGTCGCGGAACCCGGTGTGGACGGCGAAGGTGCTGACCCTTTTCCCCGAAATGTTTCCGGGCCCCCTCGGATTGTCGCTGGCCGGGCGGGGTCTGGCCGATGGCATTTGGGCGCTGGAAACAGTGGACATTCGGAATTTCGCGCGCGATAAACACGCCTCCGTGGACGACACGCCATTCGGCGGCGGCGCCGGAATGGTGATGCGGCCGGACGTCGTCGACGCGGCACTGGATGCGGCCGACGGTGCGGCCGGGCCTTTGATCTACCTGTCGCCACGGGGACGGATGCTCGATCAGGAGCGGATCCGGCGGTTGGCCGGGGAAACGGCGATCACATTGGTTTGTGGCCGCTATGAGGGCTTGGACGAACGGGTTGTGGAGGCGCGCGGACTCGAGGAGGTGAGTCTCGGCGACTTCGTCCTCTCCGGCGGCGAGCCGGCAGCGATCGCGCTGATCGATGCCTGCGTGCGATTGCTGCCGGGGGTCGTGGGTGCGGAGGCGTCGCTCGCCGAGGAGAGTTTCGAGCGGGGATTGTTGGAGTACCCGCACTATACGCGGCCGCAAGTTTGGAGCGACCGCGCGGTGCCGGAAGTGTTGCTATCCGGCCACCATGAACGAATTAGGGCCTGGCGCTTGGCCGAGGCAGAGAGAATTACCCGCGAACGGCGGCCCGACCTGTGGTCGCGCTATGTCGCCCGCCGCGGGCAGGGATAGGAGGTGTGGTTATGAATGTTATCGAGCAGATCGAGCAAGATCAGATCGCCAAGCTGACCGAGTCCAAGACGATCCCCGACTTCAGCCCGGGCGATACGGTCAAGGTCCACCTTCGTGTCGTCGAAGGAACGCGCGAGCGTATCCAGGTGTTCGAGGGGGTCTGCATCGGCCGTCGCAATGCCAGCTTGAACTCGTCATTCACGGTGCGCAAGCTGAGCTACGGCGAAGGCGTCGAACGCGTCTTTCCGCTCTATTCGCCGCGCATCGAGAAGATCGAAATCGTCCGCCGCGGCAAGGTCCGCCGGGCCAAGCTGTATTACCTCCGCGGCCGGACCGGCAAGCGGGCGCGGATCGCGGAGCGGACGACCGGGCGCGGCATGGCCGCCGCCAAGTCGCGGAGTGCCGCCGCAGAGGCGAAAAAGGCGGGAAGTTAACCGACAACGGCGGAGGACCGGATGACGTCGCCGAGGACGCTGTTCGACAAGATCTGGGACCATCACGTGGTCCATCGCCAAGACGAAGGAACCTGCCTGATCTATGTCGACCGCCACCTCGTCCATGAGGTGACGAGCCCCCAGGCGTTCGAAGGTCTGCGCATGGCCGGCCGCAAGGTGCGGCGGCCGGATGCCGCGCTCGCCGTCGCCGACCACAATGTGCCAACGGACGATCGCAGCCGCGGAATCGAGGACGAGGAGTCGCGCATCCAGGTCGAGACCCTGCGCCGAAACTGTGCCGAGCACGGTATCGAGTTCTTCGACATGGACGATGTCCGCCAGGGCATCGTCCATATTATCGGGCCCGAGCAGGGCATGACGCAGCCCGGCATGACCATCGTCTGCGGCGATTCCCATACCGCGACCCATGGCGCTTTCGGCTCCCTGGCTTTCGGCATCGGAACGTCGGAGGTCGAGCATGTCCTCGCCACCCAGACACTGATTCAGAAGGTCGCCAAGAACATGCGGATCCTCGTCGAGGGCGATCTGCCGCTCGGTGTCACCGCGAAAGATCTGGTGCTGACGATCATCGGCCGCATCGGCACCGCGGGTGGGACCGGACATGTCATCGAATACGCCGGCGACACGATCCGTGGCCTGTCGATGGAAGGCCGGATGACGGTCTGCAACATGACGATCGAGGCCGGCGCCCGCGCCGGGTTGATCGCGCCGGACGAGGTGACCTTCGACTATCTCAAGGGCCGGCCGATGGCGCCGAAGGCGGGGGCCTGGGAGCAGGCGGTCGCCCACTGGCGCGAATTGCCGACCGACGACGGCGCGGTGTTCGACAGCGAAGTGCGCCTCGCCGCGGGCGACATTCCGCCACAGGTGACGTGGGGCACGAGCCCGCAGGACGTGCTGCCGATCACCGGCGCGGTGCCCGATCCGGCGGCGGAAAGCGACGAATCACGCCGCCGCGCCATCGAGCGCGCCCTGGACTATATGGGTCTTACGCCGGGGACGCCGCTCAACGCGGTCGCCATCGACAAGGTCTTCATCGGCTCGTGCACCAACGGCCGCATCGATGATTTGCGCGCCGTCGCCGAAATCGCCAAGGGCCGCACGGTCGCCGACGGCATTCATGCCATGGTCGTGCCCGGCTCCGGCTTGGTCAAGGTTCAGGCCGAGGACGAGGGCATCGACCGCATCCTGGTCGAGGCCGGGTTCGATTGGCGCGAACCGGGATGCTCGATGTGCCTGGCGATGAACGCCGACCGGCTCGAGCCGGGCGAGCGCTGCGCCTCGACCTCGAACCGCAATTTCGAGGGCCGGCAGGGACGTGGCGGGCGCACCCATCTGTTGAGCCCGGCCATGGCCGCGGCGGCGGCGATCGCGGGCCACCTGACCGACGTGCGGGATATGCAATAGGTCTCAAATAACGCAACGACCCGAATAGAGGCGGGAACACGGTATGGACAAATTCATCGAACTAACCGGGGTGGCGGCGCCGCTGCACATGGACAATGTCGACACCGACATGATCATCCCCAAACAGTTCCTCAAGACGATCAAGCGGACCGGGCTCGGCGCCGGGTTGTTCCACGAGCTGCGCCACACCCACGAAGGCGAGCGGATCGAGGACTTCGTGCTCCATCACCCGCACTACGAAAACGCTGAAATCCTCGTCACCGGCAAAAACTTCGGCTGTGGTTCGTCGCGCGAGCATGCGCCCTGGGCGCTGCTCGACTTCGGCATTCGTTGCGTCATCGCCGAGAGCTTCGCCGACATTTTCTACAACAACTGCTTCAAGAACGGCATCCTGCCGATCGCCGTGCACAACGATCACGTCGCGCGCCTTCTCGAGCATGCCGGGCGCGGGGCGAATGCGACGCTGACGGTCAATCTCGAGGACCAGACGGTCACCGGGCACGACCACGGAATCATCGAATTCGACGTCGACCCCTTCCGCAAGCATTGCCTCCTAAACGGCCTCGACGATATCGGCCTGACCATGGAAAAGGCCGCCCATATCGACAACCATGAGGACAGCCTCCGCCAGCGACACCCCTGGCTGTGGCGCTGACGGGCGCGACAGAAGAAGTCCCGCAGGTCGGCCGAACGCGTTAAAATGGGGCCACTAGGTCTGGGGTCGATTGGTAGAGGGGGACATGCGGTCAACCGACCGGCGCGGGCGCAACGCATCGGAAGCGACGCGATTTAGGCATAATTCGATCGTCCGGCTGGCGATTGTCGGCGCCTGTTTGGCGCCGTTATTGGCGAGCACGATGGCGTCGTCCGCGGCGGCCGAGCCGGACGCGACGCTTGAGCACGCCGACGTTCGGACACTACTCGACGTCGCCGGGCTATCCGATTTCCGCCTCCTCGATGCGGCGCAGATCGAGAACGACTGGCCCGACGCCAGCTTCGTCTGGAGCAACGATGCGGTGGTCGGCGACGTCCGCGAATCGGTCTACGGCGTTCTCGCCTCCTATCCGATCGGTGTCCTTGCCGATTTCGACAAGGTTGTCCGTCAGGTAGTCATCGATTGGTCCAAGGGCTGTTCCGGCCGGCCCCGCGTACGCATGCACGCCCGTCGGACCGTCGGCAACGGGGAATTCGCCCGTCGCGCGATCGTCGAATGCGCCGATTCCGGCGGCACCTTTTTCTCGCGCGCATTCTTCGTCGGCGGCGACAAGACGGTTTTCGGATTTGCCCATTTTTTCACCGATTCGGGAAAGCGCCGGGGCGAAGCGGCCGACGACGCCATGTACCGTACCTTCATGCGCATCATCGGCAATTGACGGTCTCGCGGCGCACTATCGACGCGGACCTTGTCGCCCCGAGGCTGGCGATGTAGGAACGGGCGCCAACCGAAACAAGAAACTTCGACAGCGAGCGATAACCGATGGCTTCAAACAGAAAGATCCTTGCGCTGCCGGGCGACGGCATCGGCCCCGAGGCGATGCGCCAGGTGTGGCACGTGGTGGATTGGCTCGACCGCCGCCGCGCGGTCGGTTTCGATATCGCCGAGGGCCATGTCGGCGGCGCCGCCATCGATGTCCATGGCGCCCCTTTGAGCGATGAGACGATGGCCGATGCATTGGCGGTCGACGCGGTTCTGCTCGGCGCCGTTGGTGGACCGAAATGGGACGACCTGCCGTTCGAGCGGAAGCCGGAACGTGGACTGCTGCGCTTGCGCAAAGAGATGGATTTGTTCGCCAACTTGCGCCCGGCGATGTGTTTTGAAGCGCTCGTCGATGCCTCGACCCTCAAGCCTGAAATCGTCAGTGGGCTCGACATCCTGATCGTGCGAGAGCTCACTGGCGGCGTCTATTTCGGCGAACCCCGCGGCATCGAGGAATTGGCCGACGGCACCCGCCGCGGGGTCAATACCCAGGTCTACACCTCGCCCGAAATCGAGCGCGTCGCGCGGGTCGCGTTCGAACTCGCCGCCAAGCGCAACGGCCGGGTCTGCTCTTCGGAAAAGGCGAACGTGATGGAGACCGGCGTGCTGTGGCGGCAGGAGGTGCAGCGGCTTCACGACGCCGAATTTCCGGATATCGAGCTGACCCACATGTACGCCGACAACTGCGCGATGCAGTTGGTGCGCTATCCCAAGCAATTCGATGTCATCGTCACCGACAATTTGTTCGGCGACATGCTTTCGGACGAGGCCGCGATGCTCACCGGTTCGCTCGGCATGCTGCCGTCCGCGTCGCTCGGCGCACCCGATGCCACCGGGCGGCGCATGGCGCTGTTCGAACCGGTCCACGGCAGTGCCCCGGATATCGCCGGTCAGGACAAGGCCAATCCGCTGGCCATGATCCTGAGTTTCGCGATGGCCCTGCGCTATGCCTTCGATCTGGCCGCCGACGCCGAGGTGATCGAAAGAGCGGTCAACAACGTGCTCGAGCGCGGGGTTCGCACAGCCGATATCATGCAGCCCGGCATGCAGTTGGTATCGACCGCCCAAATGGGGGCCGAACTCTTGCTCGAGCTCGACGCCCTGGCGGCTTGAGCGCAGGTCGTTTTGGTCGTAGACTTGGTCGGTTCACGGCAGAAAAGGACAGCGCCATGAAAAGGCTTATACTGACGCTGGTTGGCGGTTTGGCCATGGTCGCGCTGACGACCTCCGTCGCAATGGCGGGGCCGGGCTGTGGCGGACTGAAAAGCGCACATACCGAGAAGCCGGCGCAAACCGCGGGCGCGCCAATGACGCCGGTGCCGACCGAAACCAAGCCGCAAGGCTGATTCGGCGACGATATTTTCGGCCGCGCGACGATGCGGGTCGCTCGCGGCGTCCTGTCTAGCGCTTCTTGACGCCGGCGGCCTCGAGTTCGGGGTCGAGGCGGCGGGTGAGCCACAACCACAACATCTTGAAATCGCCGGCAAAAGACCACAGCGGATAGGTGAAGGTGGCCGGACGGTTCCGCTCGACGGCGAAGTGTGCGAACCAGGCGAAGCCGTATCCGGCGATCAACGCCGCGAGCAGCAGCCACGGCTCGGCCAGCGATAGCGCCAGAACGAACAGCAGGATGCCGAGGGAGGTGCCCAAATAGTGGAGCCGGCGGGTCAGCGGCCGTGCATGCTCGCCGAGGTAATACGGCCAGAACTCGGCGAAGGTTTGAAAACGTCCGGTCACGGCCAATCCTTGAAAACTCGGTGATGAAAGCGTAATTCAATCGATCCCGCGACGGCAAGGTCGGGGACGCAATGGTTCGAACGGAAGCGGCGATATGACGTACAATGTAGTGGTGGTCGGGGCGACCGGCAATGTCGGGCTCGAAATCCTCAATACCCTGAGCGAGCGCAAGTTTCCGGTCGACAGGATTGCGGCGGTGGCGTCGACGGCGTCGGTCGGCAAGGAAGTGAGTTTCGGCGAGGACCGGCGACTCAAAGTACAGGCGCTCGATCACTTCGACTTCACGGGTTGGGATCTCGGGCTGTTCTCGCCTGGCGCGAAGGTTTCCGCGGTTCACGCGCCGCGCGCGGCGCAATCGGGCTGCGTGGTAGTCGACAATACCTCCCAGTTCCGCATGGACCCGGAGGTTCCGTTGGTCGTTCCCGAGGTCAACCCCGAGGCGATCGCCGGATACGCGAAGAAGAACATCATCGCCAATCCCAATTGCTCGACCATCCAGATGGTGGTGGCGTTGAAGCCGCTCCATGACGTGGCCCGCATCCGGCGGATCGTGGTTGCGACCTACCAGTCGGTGTCCGGTGGTGGCAACGCGGCGATGGACGAATTGTTCCAGCAAACCCGCGCCATCTACGTCAACGACCCGGTCGAGAAAGAGAAATTCACCAAGCAGATCGCCTTCAACGCCATCCCGCATATCGACGTCTTCATGGACGATGGCTCGACCAAGGAAGAGTGGAAAATGCGGGAAGAGACGAGGAAGATTCTCGATCCGGAAATCGAGGTCGTCGCCACCTGCGTGCGGGTTCCGGTGTTCATCGGCCACGGCGAGGCCGTCCATGTCGAATTCGAGCGCCCGCTGTCCGACGACGCGGCGCGCGAAATCCTACGCGACGCGCCGGGGGTTGCGGTCGTCGATCACCGGACCGACGACGGCTATGTGACCCCGGTCGAGTGCACCGGCGAGGATGCCGTCTATGTCAGCCGCATCCGCCGCGATCCGTCCATCGCCAACGGGCTCGCGATGTGGGTGTGCGCCGACAACCTGCGCAAAGGTGCGGCGCTCAACGCGATACAAATCGCGGAAAATTTGATCGACGGTCATATGAAGCGGGCCGCCTAAGACGGCAGATCCAAGTGGTCAGTACTCGAAAATCTTGTTGAACGGCGGCACCACGCTCAACAGCGCGACCGCGCCGCACAGGATAATCAGCGCGCCGGAAATGCGGCTCAACCAGCGCAGCGCGTCTTCGTCGAGGCGGTGGCGAAACATGCCGGAGCCGAAGGTCAGGGTCGACCACCACATTTGCGAACCGACAAAAACGCCGGCGATAAGGGCAAGCGCCGCGCTCAAATCGTCTTCGGGAACCACGGCGTTGGCGGTGGCGAAGATCGCGACGAACGAAAAAATCGTGATCGGGTTGGTGATCGTCAGCGCAAATGTGCTGGTGAAGTCGCCGGCGATCCGTTTGTGCCAGCGCCGTTCCACGCTGCCCGGCGGCTTCGGCTTGTAGAACAAGGCGCGTATTCCCAAGGTGATGATTATGATGCCGCCGATGGTCCGCAGCCAAAACTGCTGGGCGATGAGAAAATCGGCGATCAGTGTCAGGCCGAACGCCGCGATGATGCCGAAAAACGTATCGGCGAGCGCGGCGCCGACGCCGGAAATCAATCCCGAGCGCCGGCCGACGGTCAAGGTGCGGTGGATACAAAGGATGTTGACCGGGCCCACCGGTGCCGCAATGACGAAACCGACGATCAACCCCTTGATAAAGAGCGCCAAGTCCATGCCGCTCGCCGGCCCCCCTTTGCCGTCTTGCCTGGCCGACGCAATGGCGCGGTCGGGCCTAGGGACCGTTCGACCGGCGCGCGATCACGAAGAACCGCGTCCTGATCTAGCCCACTGCGTGGCATTTGAACAGGGTTTTCGAGGCTTCCTCGCCGGCTAGGTTGAGGCGGCTCGCCGGCATCGGGGCCGGTTCCGTCGCGCTCCATAATCAACTAGACTCCCGCCCTTCACGGGTGAGTGTGGATGGCCAGATTGGCGGCGGCCAGAATCGGCAGCAACATGGGGCACGACAGTGGCAGACGATTCGCCTGCCACTAATCGGCATCTGAGCGACGCGGCGGTGGCGATGCGGATCCCGATCGATCGCGGATGTCTGGATGACGTGGTGCGAATGACGCCGATCCCCGCCGCAGATCGCCCGGAGGCATGGCAGCCGTTTCCGCTGCTCGCCGCCGTCGCTCATCTCGCCGGCGCGCTCGCAAAACCGGCATGGGTTCTGCTGCGCCATGTGCCGGACTGGCGGTGGATGCTCGACCGGTCCGATTTCCCCCGGTACCCAACGATGCGGCTATTTCGTCAGCCACGGCCGGGCGACTGGACGACGGTCCTCGCTCGGGTCGCCGAGGATCTCCGCCGTCTGGTTGCCGACCGGTCCCGAAAACGGTCAACCTCGTACCGCCGCAAAGAGGGCGGGTCGACGTTCGTGCGATGAATGCGCCAACCGGAAGGATGACCTCATCCCTTATCGATTCCGTGTCCCGCGCCTTGCGCGAGGATCGCGCGATCGAAGCGGAAGATCTTTGCCGCCAAGCCATCGACAAGGCGTCGGGGGACGACCGAGCATGGTATTTGCTGGGTGTCGCCCTGGCCAAGCAGGGCCGGCACGCGGATGCTCTGCCGGCGTTCGAGCGCGCGGTCGAATGCGACGCCGCCGACGTCCATTCCCTCGGCGCCTTGGCTCGTACCCTTAACCTACTTGGCCGGTCCAAAGACGCCGAGGAAGTTTATGAAAAGGTGCTCGGCGTCGACCCGGATGAGCCGTCGGCGCTGGTGGCGCTTGGCAAGGCGGCGGAAGAGGCCGGTACGTTCGCGCGTGCCTACGATTTCTTTGATCGGGCGACTCGTGCCGACCCCAAGAATGTGGCGGCGTGGTTTCATCGCGCCGACGCTTCGCGTCGAAATGGAGACGGAGAAGGAACGATCGAAGCTTATCGGCGGGCCGCGGAACTGGAGCCTGGGAATGCCATCTTGAGAATGGCATTGGGCGAAGCACTGGCCCAGAATGAGCGCTGGGCTGAGGCGTCCGAAATATTGGCGACGGCCGTCGGCGATGAACCTTCCGACGCCGAAGCGTGGCGAATCCTTGGTCTCTGCCGCGAAAAACTGGGAGACCGCACGGGCGCCATCGATGCCTTGGAGCAAATTGTTCGAATTGCGCCAGATCTCTCCGACGGTCACTTCAGGCTTGGCCTCGCCCGCGACCGGGCCGGCGACGGAGATGCGGCGCTGGCGTCCTATGATCGTGTCCTGGAACTCGATCCGAGACATGCGGACACCCTTTTCAACAGTGGTCTGATCCATGAGGCGCGCCACGATTATCAGCGGGCATTGTCCTGCTATCAACGGGCGCTCGACGCGGATCAAAACCATGTCGATGCGGCGCTCGGCAGATTGCAATTGCTTCGACTGACCGGTGCAATCGCCGAATCGATCGCCGAATCCGACCGCCTCCTGGCGCGGCACCCGGACAACGCGAAGGCCCATTTCAACAAGGGACTGGCGCTATTGCAGCAGGGCCGGTGGGCCGAGGCATGGCCCGAATATGAGTGGCGATGCGAAGAGCCAGGATTGATGGCGCGTTCCGGTTTCCACGCATTCCGGCGGCCGAAATGGCAGGGCGAACGACTGACCGGCGAAAGGGTGCTGGTGTTATGCGAGCAGGGCTTCGGTGATGCACTGCAATTCGCCCGTTACCTGCCTAGGATTGGGCGACGCGGCGGGCGGATTATCGTCGAGTGCGGCAAGGAACTGGTTGAACTCTTTCGGGCGTCCTTTCCCGACGCCGAGATCGTCCGGTCGACCAAGGGCACGGATCCCGCCATCGACTATGACCTCCATGTTCCATTGATGAGCCTGCCCGGCATATTCGGGACGACGGTCGACACCGTACCGGCGGACGTTCCCTATCTGACCGCAGACCCGCAACGGCGTGATATTCCTGCCGAAACCGTACGCGATCGTCGGCTGAAGGTCGGCTTGGTTTGGGCGGGAAACCCCAAGAACGCCGTCGACCGGTTTCGTTCGATTGCGATCGAGCAACTCGCCCCGTTGGGTGAGATCGACGGGGTCGCGTTGTTCAGCCTCCAGGTCGGCGCCCCGCGGCGGCAGGTTGCCTCGGCGGCGTTCGATTTGATCGATCTTGGTGGGCGACTGGGCGATTTTGCCGATACCGCGGCGGTGATGGCCAACCTCGACCTCGTCATAACCGTCGAAACCGCGGCCGCCCATCTTGCCGGCGCGTTGGCACGGCCGGCTTGGACCCTGCTGCCCCACGCGGCCGACTGGCGCTGGGGTAGCGATGATTCGCGTATATCCTGGTACCCAACGATGCGTCTTTTCCGCCAGCCGCGGCCGGGTGCGTGGGGGCCCGTCGTCGATGCGGTGGCGTCGGCCCTGGGGGACCGGGTGGCGACAAAGGCGCAAGCCCAATGAGTGGTAGGGTGGCCCCGGCGACCGGTTCTGGGACCGGCGACTTTGAGGACCGCCTTCGCGAGGCCCAGCGGTTGCATCAAATTGGCCGCCTCGATGAGCCGGCGACGATCTGTACGGCGATCCTCTCCGAAGATCCCGAATCCGCCGATGCCCTGCACGTCCTCGCTCTGATTCGGATGCAACAGCGGCGAATCGAGGATGCAGCCGGTTTGATCACGCGCGCGCTCGATGTCGAGCCGAAGAACGCGGCGTATCTGAACACCAGCGGGCTTATCGAGACGCGGCGGAATGATCGCTCCGCCGCCGAAGCCGCGTTTCGTGGCGCGCTCGCCGTTGCACCCAACTTCGCCCAGGCGTTGCTCAATCTCGGCAAGCTGGTACTCGATGATGGGCGTGGCGATGAGGCGGAGGCCCTGCTCAGGCGCGCCATTCGAAAGCATCCGAAATTCGCCCCGGCCTATTTTGCTTTGGCCGACATGAGCCGCGGCCGCGGCGACGCGGGCCGGGCCGCCTATTGGGACGGCTTCGGATGGCATGCGCAGAATAAATTTGAGCAGGCGGTTGTGCATTTTCGCCAAGCCTGCACGCTCCAGCCCGGCAACGGCGAGAACCTCAAGGCGCTCGGACATGCACTGATCCGGTCCGACCGACCGCAAGAAGCGATCGGCGTTTTGAAGCAGGCGCTCGCCGTCGATGAGTCGTCCGTCCCGGCGCGGCGGGACCTCGCCATGGCCTATGTCGCCGCGGCGCGCTTCGATGATGCAATCGAGTGCTATGACCAAGTAATTGGCACCGCGCCGAACAACGTCAAGGCGCATGTCGACAAGGCGCAATGCCTGTTGAGGCTCGGCCGTTTCGCCGTCGGCTGGCAGGAGTTTGAATGGCGCGTCAAGGATGACCTGATCAGCCAGGAACGCGTTCGCGGACCGTTCGAACGGCCGGCGTGGGATGGTCGCCGCCTTTCCGGCGAGCGCCTCCTGGTCCATACCGAGCAAGGCATGGGAGACATCCTGCAATTGATCCGCTATCTGCCGATGGTCAAGGAACGCGGCGGTCGCATCGTTTTCGAATGCGAGCGCGAATTGTTGCCATTGTTGGAGGGTGCGGCCGGATGGGACGAGATCGTCGCCAAGACCTTTTCCCCCGATCTCCCCTATCCCGAGCATGACTTTCATATCTCGCTGCTCAGCCTGCCATTCATATTTGGCACGACCGAGGAAACCATTCCGAACGCGGTCCCCTATCTCCATCCGGAAGAGTCACGACGGGCGGCATGGGAGAAGCGCCTTTCGTCGGGACCGCTGCGTGTCGGATTGGCCTGGGCGGGCAATCCGAGGAACCCCAATGACCGCATCCGGTCGATCCGCCTTGCGCAATTCGCGCCGCTCGGAAACATTCCCGGCGTTGCGTTCTATGGGCTTCAGGTCGGCGAGGCGGCGGCGCAGGAGCCGCCGCGCGAGTTGGAACTTGTTTCTTTTGGCGATGACCTCCGCCCCTTCGAGGAGACGGCGGCCGCGATGGCGAACCTCGATCTCATCATTACCGTCGACACCGCGACGGCGCATCTCGCCGGTGCCCTGGCGCTTCCGACCTGGACGCTGCTGTCCCATGTGCCCGACTGGCGCTGGCTGCTCGACCGTCCGGATTCGCCGTGGTATCCGTCGATGCGGCTCTACCGCCAGTCGGCGGCGCGGGATTGGCGGCCGGTTATCGACCGGGTCGCGGCAGATCTGACGGCTTTGGTCGCGCGCCGCTCAACTTAGCGCTTCGGCCTCGAACCGGCGTTGCGGATCGGTCACGGCGGTCCGGTTCGCGATCAGGGCGAGCTCATCCGCCCCAACCGTGCGGGTTTCCTCGAGGACGGCGAAGGTGGAGCTTGCGGCCTGTTCGAGCGCCGCCGCCGGCTTCGCGCCGCCGAGCAATCGGCCGAGCAGGATCGCGGTGAACAGATCGCCCGCACCGTCGTCGGCGACGTCATCGAGGCGGGGCGTCTCGACCAGCCATGTTTGTCCGCCGGTGCAGGCGAGTGCGGCGACGCGGTCGTCGGACCGGATGCCCTTGACGACCACGATTTCGGGGCCCTGCTCGGCCAGCGACATGGCCGCGGCGCACGCATCGGCTACGCCGCCGATGTCGCGGCCGGTCAAGTGCCCAAGCTCGAACCGGTTGGGCACCAAGATGTCCGCCTCGGCGGCCGCCCGGTTGCGAATGAATTCCGCGACATCCGGGGTCACGAACAGGCCCTTCTTTTCGTTGCCCATGACCGGATCGCAACAATAGACTGCATTGCTTCGCGCGGCCCGAACCCGTGCAACCGCCTCGAGCGCGACAGCGCCGTTTTGCGCCGAGCCCAGGTACCCGCTCAATATCGCATTGCAATCGCCGAGGACGCCCAGGCGGTCGAGCCCGTCGAGCAGGTCGCGCAGGTGGCCGGAATCGTTGATTCGGCCCGTCCGTGCGCCACGCCCTGGGTGGTTGCTGAACTCCACGGTGTTCAGCGGCCACACCTCGTGGCCGAGGGCCTGCAGCGCGAAGGCCGCCGCGCTGTTGCCAACATGGCCGTAAACAACCGATGACTGGATGGACAGAATATTCATGGTCCGCCGATCATGTGTTGGCGGCGTTCACGGTGGCATACAATCCATCGACCGCCAACAGCGCCGTCGATGCGTCAACGGGTGTCCGCCGCGCGGCACCGACGACACCTTGTCGAGGTCTTGCCAGGCTCGGGCCCGCGCCTATAGTGTGCGCGGCTTGAATCATAAGGGGGACGAGAAAATATGGCGACCACAAGACCGCGGCGCAGTGTTCTTTACATGCCGGGCTCGAACGCCCGCGCGCTCGAGAAAGGACGAACCCTTCCGGCCGATGCGCTGATCTTGGACCTCGAGGACGCGGTCGCGCCCGATGCCAAGGAAATTGCGCGCCAGCAGGTGGTCGACGCCGTCGACGCCGGTGGCTACGGCGGAAGAGAACTCGCGATTCGCATCAACGGCCTCGATTCCGAATGGGGACGGGAGGATCTGATCGCCGCCGCGGGTTCCCAAGCCGATGCCATTCTGGTGCCGAAAGTCGAAACCAACACCATGGTCGAGGAGGTCGAGTCCCTGATGCGGAGCCATGGCGCGCCAGAGCACATGAACATCTGGTGCATGATGGAAACGCCCCGCGGCACGCTTCATGCCGAAGAAATCGCGGCGGCGAGCGAACGCATTTCCTGTCTCGTCATGGGAACGTCGGACCTGGCCAAAGACCTGCACGCTAGCCATACCCGCGACCGCTTGCCGATGTTGACCAGCCTCGGCTTATGCCTACTGGCGGCGCGGGCCTATGGCCGAGCCATCGTCGATGGCGTTCACCTCGATCTCAACGACGATGAAGGCTTCGCCGAGTCTTGCCGGCAAGGCTTGGAACTCGGATTCGATGGCAAGACCTTGATTCACCCGAAGACGATTGCAGTCGCGAACGAGGTTTTCGCACCGTCGCAGGAAGAGGTCGCGTTTTCCCGTCGCATCATTGAAGCTCATGCGGAAGCCGCCGCCGCCGGAAAAGGCGTGGTCGTCGTCGAAGGAAAATTGATCGAGAACCTCCACGTCGAGAACGCTCGGCGATTGGTCAAGCTAGCCGAGGCCATCGAAGCGCTTTCGAAAGACGCCGCCGAATGAGCGAAAAGACCAACCGGGGCAACTTTTTCGAAGATTTTCGCCTCGCCCAGGAGATTCGCCATGCCACCCCACGCACGGTAACCACCGGTGACGCCGCGCTCTACACCGCGCTTTACGGCAACCGCTTCGCGCTTCCCTCCAGCGACGAGTTCGCCCGCACCCTCGGGCTGGACCGGGCGCCGCTCGACGATTTGCTCGTGTTTCACATCGTGTTCGGCAAGACGGTGCCCGATATATCACTCAACGCGGTGGCCAATCTCGGCTATGCGGCGGGGCGTTTCGGCGCCCCGGTCTATCCCGGCGATACTCTGTCCGCGGCCTCCACCATTGTCGGCCTGAGGGAGAATTCCAACCGCAAGACGGGGGTCGTTTACGCGCATTCGAATGGCCGCAACCAGCGCGGCGAAACCGTCCTCGACTACGTTCGCTGGGTGATGGTTCGCAAGCGCGACCCGGATGCGCCGGCGCCCGCGTCGGAGGTTCCGGAATTGCCGACGGCGGCATCGGCGCAGGATATCGTGATACCCGCCGGCCTCGGCGCCGACTCCTACGACGTTGCCGACAGCGGCAGTCCCTATTTGTGGGATGACTACCAAGCGGGCGAGCGCATCGATCATGTCGACGGCATGACAATCGAAGAGGCCGATCACATGCTTGCAACCCGACTCTACCAGAACACGGCGAAAGTGCATTTCAATCAACATGCCGAACGCAACGGCCGGTTCGGCCGCCGCATCGTCTATGGCGGGCACATCATCAGTCTCGCCCGCGCGCTCAGCGTGAATGGCCTCGCCAATGCGTTCAAGGTGGCGGCCCTCAACGGCGGCCGTCATCTCAATCCGGCCTTTGCCGGCGACACCGTGTATGCGTGGAGCGAGGTGGTGGACCGGTTCGAGGTGCAGCAGGCCCCCGGGTTCGGCGCCCTGCGGCTGCGGACCGTCGCAACCAAGGATCTCCCATGCACGGATTTCCCGGGCCGCGATCCGGGGCCAACCGAAGACCCCGCGATCTTGCTCGATTTGGACTATACGGTGTTGATGCCGCGTCGGGATCCCGCGGCTTGAATCACTACATTTGCCACGCCGTGTGGCTGATAACACAAAATATTGTTGTGAATGCGAATCGCCTGTGTTAAAATGCGCGAGGCGCCAAGGGCTTTGGACCATAAGGTCCTGTCCGGCGGGGACACCCTTGGCGCCTCAGGAACCCAGCGGGTTCCTCGCAGCACGCGTTACAAGCCTTTCCGTCCATCCCTGCAGCTGAGCGTGCACCCCTGACAGAGTTGACGCTCGTGATGAACTTCGCTTCGCCTTTCGGCGTCGCGCCCCGAGGGGCTGCCTCCGGCCTTTCCGCTAGGCGGTTTCCCGCCCGGCGCTCCGTTCAGCCCGCCGGTTTCCCAACGCACCTCGCGGAGGACTGTCTCCGGCCATCCCGTCAGGTGGTTGCCCACCCGCCGATCCGTCCAGTCCGCTGGTCGCCCAGCGAGCCTTCCGGTGACCCGTCACCGGCCCATCCGTCGGGCGGTTACCCGCCCACCGTTCCGTCCGACCTCCCGGTTGCCCGGCAAATCGTCCGGAGGACTGTCTCCGGCCTTGCCGACACACGGTTGCCCGTCTGCCGCCCCGCCGTTCCCACCGGTTTCCCGACAGGTCCGCCGAGCCCCGATCCCTGCATCGCCATCTCGGGAGGGAGAGGCGCCGCCGTGTCCTGACACCGGTTCCACCGAGGCGAAACCCATGCCGGTCACTTGGGACCGAGCGGCCGGAGACAAGAGCCCTTCGGCTGCAACCCTTGGATCCCGGAGGTTCCGCAGGTTACTCCGGCTGGTCGTTCGGTTTCCCGTTCGACCCGAAGCGCGCCTCATCTTTCCGCTCACTCGGCCCGAAGGCTCCGTTCGCTTCCTGACACATTGCGCTCCGACGCATCGCGTACCTGAAACAATACTGCTCAGGGCAAAGTTGAACCGCAATAATAAATTCACGGGTGTTTCGATATTTCTGTGTATATCTACTCGAAAGACACACAATTACTCCAAATTTTTTCCACAAACTTATTCACAGGAGCCAACGATTGTGGACCCTTTCAATGGAATATTTCTAGATGTCGTGGCTTCCGGGCGAATGCGACCACAAGCTCGCCGCAAAATTGTTGCAGTTGCGTTCTTCGCCGTTATCGCCGCCGCCGCTAAGTTGACTCGGCGGGCAGCGGCAGTCTAAGTAACATTGATGGTGTAGGCGGCATCGAACGACGAAATTCGTACCTAGTTCCATGCCCTATTCTGGGATTGCGATCATGGCGTCCGAAAACCGGCCTCTTTCTCCGCATTTGCAAGTCTACCGCTGGCAAATCACCATGGCGCTGTCGATCTTGCACCGCCTCACGGGGGTCGCGCTGGCGGTCGGCACATTTATTTTGGTCTGGTGGCTGCTGGCGGCGGCGGCCGGACCGGGTCCGTTCGAGACCGCGCAAGCGGTTATCGGGTCGTGGATTGGCCGGTTGATGCTTTTCGGGTGGTCGCTGGCGCTATTTTACCACCTGTGCAACGGCATTCGTCACCTTGCCTGGGATGCCGGGTTGGGGTTTGAAATCAAGACAATGACGGCCACCGGGTGGATCGTCGTGTTCGCCGCCATCGGCCTTACGCTGTTGTCGTGGATCCTCGGCTATGCCGCGATGGGAGGGTGAACGATGGCGTTTCGGACACCGATGAAGACCGCGCGCGGCCTGGGCTCAGCCAAGGACGGCACTGCCCATTGGTGGGCCCAGCGGCTCACCGCCCTGGCATTGATCCCATTGACAATATGGTTCGTCGCATCGGTGGCGGCGTTGACCGGGGCCGATCATGCGGTCTTCCTGCAATGGATCAGTTCGCCCGTGGTGACCGTTCTCCTGGTTCTGCTCATCGTCGCGACCTTCCATCACGCGCAATCGGGGATTCAGGTCGTGATCGAGGACTACGTGCATAGCGAACCGATCAAGATCAGTGCCATCATCGCCGTCAAAGGGCTCGCGATCGTGCTTGGCGTCGCCTCCGTCGTCGCCGTGCTGCGCATCGCTCTGGGGGCCGGCATCTGATGGCGCAAGCCTACCAAGTCATCGATCACGAATATGATGTGATTGTCGTTGGCGCCGGCGGCGCGGGCTTACGCGCGACATTCGGCATGGCCGAAAAAGGCCTGCGCACGGCTTGCATCACCAAGGTCTTCCCGACCCGCAGCCACACCGTGGCGGCCCAGGGCGGTATGTCGGCGGCGCTCGGCAACATGGGTCCCGACGATTGGCGTTGGCACATGTACGACACGATCAAGGGGTCCGATTGGCTGGGCGACCAAGACGCCATCGAGTACATGGTGCGCGAGGCGATTCCAGCGGTCGTCGAGCTGGAACATTACGGCGTGCCATTTTCGCGAACGCCGGACGGCAAGATCTATCAGCGTCCCTTCGGCGGCATGACGACCAACTACGGCGAGGGCACCGCCCAGCGAACTTGCGCCGCCGCCGACCGCACCGGGCACGCGATTCTTCACACGCTGTATCAACAGGCGTTGAAGCATGATGCGGAGTTCTTCATCGAATATTTCGCCATCGACCTGCTCATGGACGATGACGGCACCTGTCTCGGCGTCATGGCGTGGAACCTGGACGACGGCACGATTCACCGCTTTCGCGCCAACATGACCGTGCTGGCGACCGGCGGATACGGCCGCACCTATTTCTCCTGCACCTCGGCCCATACCTGTACCGGCGACGGTAATGCGATGGTGTTGCGCGCCGGCCTGCCGTTGCAGGATATGGAGTTCGTCCAGTTCCATCCGACCGGGATTTACGGCGCCGGCGTGTTGATCACCGAAGGCGTACGCGGCGAGGGCGGCTATTTGACCAATAGCGAGGGCGAGCGGTTCATGGAGCGTTATGCGCCCTCGGCCAAAGATCTCGCATCCCGCGATGTGGTCAGCCGCGCGATGACGGTGGAGATCCGGGAAGGCCGCGCGGTCGGCGAAACCGAGGACCATATCCACCTGCACATCGAACATCTCGACCCGGCGACGATCCACGAAAGGTTGCCGGGCATCAGCGATTCGGCGCGTATCTTCGCCGGTGTCGATGTGACACGCGAGCCGATCCCCGTCCTGCCCACATGCCATTACAACATGGGCGGCATACCGACCAACTATCACGGCGAGGTCGTCACCTTGGACGGTGGCAATCCGGACGCCATCGTGCCGGGCCTGATGGCGATTGGAGAGGCGGCTTGCGTCTCGGTGCACGGCGCCAACCGCTTGGGCTCGAACTCGCTACTCGATATCGTCGTCTTCGGCCGCGCCGCCGCCAACCGGTGCGGTGAGTTGATGACGCCCCGTCAGCCACAGCGACCGCTGACCAACGGAATCGGAGACCGCGCGCTCGACCGCCTCGACCGTTTCCGCCATGCCGAGGGAGAATCGCCGACGGCCGCGCTGCGGCTGGAAATGCAGCAAATCATGCAACGCGATTGTGCCGTGTTCCGGACCGCCGAAACGCTCGGCGAGGGGTGCGAACGGATGGCGGACCTGTGGAGTAAACGCAGCGATATCCGCGTCACCGACCGGTCGATGATCTGGAACAGCGATCTGGTCGAGACACTCGAACTCGATAACCTTCTTTACCAGGCTCAGGTGACGATCAATTCGGCGCGCAATCGGACCGAGAGCCGCGGCGCGCATGCCCGCGAAGATTTCCCCGACCGCGATGACGTCAATTGGTTGAAGCACACCATCACGACCTGCAACGAGGCGGGAGAGACAGCAATCGACTACCGCCCGGTTCATCTGCAGCCGCTCAGCAATGAGGTTCAGCACTTTCCGCCCAAGGCCCGCGTGTACTGACGCCGTGTCGCCGTGTGTGGCGCGCTGCGGATGCCGTCACGCAAGAGCGCTCTAGATATCCAATCCCAATATTGCCGCAAAATGGTCTTTGAACAGCCCTCTCGGAGTTTCAGGCTGTCGGCTGCTCGCACAATGCAGGGGCAAGCGCCATGGGCGATAGCGACAGCCGACCGCCATTCTTTCAGCGTCTCGATACCCAACAAACCGCACAAACAGTTCGCGCACTTCTGATTGCGGCGATCGGCCTTCTCATGGCGGTACCCTTGGCGCTGGTCGAGGATGTAATCGATGAACGCAAAGGAAGGCGCGACCAAGTGCGCGCCGAGATCGCCCATATTTGGGGCAATCCCCAAACGCTGACCGGTCCGCTCCTGGTCATTCCCATGGAACGGTCGCGGACAGTGCGAACGCGCACCGACGACGGCCGCAGCCCGTGGATCAAGTCGGCCGAGGAAGAAATCGTCGAGCTGCGCCATCTGATCATTCTTCCAGATGACTTGTCTGTGGCGGTGACCCTCGATCATGAAAAGCGCAAGCGAAGCATTTACGAAAGCATCGTATACGTGGCGAATTCCAGCATCGCCGGCACCTTTCGTGTGCCCGCCGAGTCGGAATTGCTGGCCGGACGGGGCGATCGGCAGATCTTGTGGGATCAAGCCTTGCTCGTTCTCGGCATCGGTGACACGACCGCGATACGTGATATCGGGACGGCGACGTTCGCCGGTCGTAGCCTGGTTCTCGAACCCGGGACCGGTGGCGTGACGGTCGTCCAATCGGGAATCCATGCCCGGCTGGCCGATCTCGCACCGGGGGAGAGTGATTATCCGTTTGCCTTTGAATTCGACCTAAACGGAAGCGCAAGCCTGGACGTTGTCCCGACCGGTCGCGAGAGTAGAATTGCGCTGTCGGGAGATTGGCCCCATCCGAGTTTCGATGGCGATTTCCTTCCCACCGCGCGTGAGATCGGCGAAACCGGATTTTCGGCAGAGTGGAACATTCCACATCTGGCGCGATCGTTGCCCCAGCACTGGGTTCATGATCCGCTGAGCATCGAAGCGCAATATCGGCCCGACCGTCACGCCACCGGGGTCCGGCTTTACCAGCCGGTCGATCCCTATCAACAGGCCGTGCGCGCGGCCAAATATGGGCTGTTGTTCGTCGCGCTTACGCTTCTGACGTTCTTTGTCATGGAAAATGTCACCGGACGGCGCCTGCATCTCTTGCAGTATGGGGTCGTCGGTGGCGCTTTGGTGCTGTTCTTCCTGCTGCTGTTTTCTTTCGCCGAGCATATCGGCTTCGCGCTCGCCTACCTCGTCGCGACGGTGGCTGAGATCGCGGTGATTTCGGTGTATGTCGGGGCCGCCATGAGCACCAAGCGCGACGCGGCAATCGTCGGCGCGATCTTAACCGCGCTCTATCTGGTCCTCTACTTTGTCCTCAACGCCCAGGACTATGCCCTGTTGGCCGGCGCGCTGACTCTGTTCGTGGCGCTGACCGCGACCATGTACGCGACTCGAAACCTTCGATCCCGCACGACATCGCCAAACATTGACGGACTCGCATCGGGCCGGGCATAAAGGCAGCGCCAGGAGGCGTACGAAATGGTCGAGTTCAATCTGCCGCGGAATTCTCGGGTCAAACCAGGCACCCATCACCCGGCATCCTCGGGCGGCACCAACATCAAGAAGTTCAACGTCTACCGTTGGAACCCGGACGACGGCGAGAACCCGCGCATCGACAGCTATGATGTCGACCTCGATGCCTGCGGACCAATGGTCCTCGATGCACTGATCAAGATCAAGAACGAGACCGATGCGACGGTGACCTTCCGGCGGTCCTGCCGCGAAGGCGTTTGCGGCAGCTGCGCCATGAACATCGACGGTACCAATACGTTGGCCTGCACAAAGTACATCGATGACATCAAGGGTGACGCCAACGTCTATCCGCTGCCGCACATGCAGGTGGTCAAGGATCTGGTGCCGGATCTCAACATGGTCTACGCGCAGTATGCGTCGATCCAGCCATGGATAATGACCTCAAGCCCGCCGCCCGGCCGCGAGCGGCTGCAATCGACGGAGGAGCGCCAAAGACTCGACGGGTTGTGGGAATGCATACTGTGTTTCTGTTGCTCCACGTCCTGTCCCAGCTATTGGTGGAACGGCGACCGCTATCTCGGTCCCGCCATCCTGCTGCAGGCCTATCGCTGGATCGCCGATAGCCGCGACGAGGCGACGGGCGAGCGTCTCGACCTGCTCGAGGACCCATTTCGGCTCTATCGGTGCCATACTATCATGAACTGCACCAAGGCGTGCCCCAAGGCCCTCAACCCGGCACGCGCCATCGCTGAAATCAAGCAGCTCATGGTGGCGCGCAAGTAAGCGGCCGCCGCCGCGTGTTCATCACTTCGCGGCCTATCCCGGACGGCATCGGATTGTCGCCATCGCCCAAAGCCGATATCTTTGCGCGGTCCAATCATTACACGCGAGGCTTGTCATGAGTGGAGCGCAACCGGTGACCGGGCCCGATCGGCGCACTTTCCTGACCCTGATCGCCGGCCTCGCCGGCGGGGCGCTGCTGCCGCCGCTGAACGCCGGCGCGTTCGAGCTCACGCCGGGCACGTTTCTCAGCTTTTCCAACAAGCTCAACGGGCTGATCCCCGATCAGGGCCTGGCCGAACTCGACAGGTTTTTCGCCGCCATCCAGGCATCGACCGATCCCGCTCAGCTGCGCCGGCTGGCCGAACTCGTCGAAGCCCACCAGACCGGGGACCTCGACGCGGTGATCGCCGATGCCGGTCTCGACGACCTCGCCAACACCATCGTCAAGGCTTGGTATACGGGGATCGTGACCGATCGCGACGGGACCCAGCACAGCATTCTGTGGAACGGCGCGCTGGTTTGGCGGGCGCTCGATTTCACCAAGCCGCCGGCTCATTGCGATTGGATTTCATGGGCCGACGCGCCGCCCACCGGCGGCGAGGATTGAGCATGGCGGAGACACTGACCGCGGATGCGGTGATCGTCGGCGCCGGTATCGCGGGCGCCTTGGTGGCGAAGGAACTGGCGGCGGCGGGTCATTCGGTCCTGATTCTCGAGGCCGGCCCGATGACGCACCGCGGGGCGAATATGGAGCGCTACTATGCGTCGCCACTCAAGGGCGTCCCTGAGGCTCCCTATCCGGATGCGCCCTATGCGCCCCATCCGAAGTCGGACGATTTGGATTCCTATTACGTCCAGGCCGGCCCGGCGAAGTTCGCCAGCACCTATGTCCGGTTGGTCGGCGGAACCACATGGCACTGGCTGGGGACGGCTCTGCGCCTGGTACCGGACGACTTTCGCCTGAACACCAAATTCGGCCGCGGGCGCGATTGGCCGCTGTCCTACGACGACCTCGAGCCGTGGTACGCGAAGGCCGAGCACGAGATCGGCGTCGCCGGCGATTCTTCGGACGATTTGGGGTCTCCCCGGTCCCGAGACTATCCGATGCCGATGATCGCGCAGAGCTATCTCGATCGGCAGGTCCGGAAGCACGCCTTCGACGGGACGCCCTTTGACCTCAAATCGACGCCGCAGGCACGAAATTCGGTGACCCGGGGCGGCCGCCCGCGATGCTGCGGCAACGCGAGCTGCATCCCGATCTGCCCGATCCAGGCCAAATACGATGCGACCGCAGCCTTGGCGCTGGCCGAGCGCAGCGGCGCGCGCCTGATGCCCGAGCATGTCGTCGAATTCGTCGAGGTCGATAGCAATGGCGCGGTGTCGGGCGTCCGCTTCAAGCGCCCCGACATGAGCGGAGGACGGGCCGTCGGCAAGGTCTATGTCCTCGCCGCCCATGCCATCGAGGGGCCGAAAATCCTGCTCATGTCGAAGGGCGAGCGCACGCCGAACGGTGTCGCCAATTCCTCCGATCAGGTGGGCCGCAACTTGATGGACCACCCGACGCAGCTCAGCTGGGCGTTGACGCCGAATCCGATTTTTCCCTATCGCGGCCCGGGATCCACCTCAGGCGTCGAGAACACCCGCGCCGGAGATTGGCGGCGAGAGCGGCCGTCCTACCGTATCGAGTTGGGCAATTGGGGGTGGTCGTGGCCGACCGGTGCGCCGCTCAGCGACGTCCAAGATCTCGTCGGTCAAGGCATTCGCGGGCGCCGATTGGCGGAGCTTCTTCGCCACCGCTGCGAACGTCAGCTGCGCCTGGCAACATTGACCGAACAGCTGCCCGATCCCGAAAACCGGATCGTCCCCGATCCGACGCGCAAGGATGCGATCGGTATTCCGCGGCCGCGCCTGTCCTACCGTCTCGACGGCTACACCAAGAAGGGCCTGGCGGAATCGCGCCGGGTTCATCAGCTGCTCTTCGAGCGCATGGGCTGTAGCGACATCAATCATAAGGATGACGCCGACTTCCAGGGCGCGGGCCATATCATGGGAACGACGCTGATGGGAAACGACGCCAAAACCTCGGTCGTCGACAGCGATCTTCGCGCCCACGATCACAACAACCTGTTCATGCTGGGAAGCGGCGTTTTTCCCGCCGTCGGCGCTGCCAACCCGACGCTGACCATCGCCGCCTTGGCGCTGCGCGCCGTCGGTCCGGTCACCAAGACGATCACCGGATAGGCGCGCCCGCGGCGCCGCGAAGCGGAAATCAACCACGGGGGTCAGCCAACAATATGTACGTTCCAAGCCGTTTCGCCATAGACGACCCGCCGTTCCTGAGCGACCTGATCAACGGCTATTCTTTCGGTGTTTTGGTGACCGCCATCGACGGCGTGCCCGAGGCGACACATTTGCCATTTCTGTTCGAGGCCAACGCCGGTCGGCAAGGCGTGCTGGTTGCCCATATGGCCCGAGCGAACCCCCATTGGCGCGCCTTTCGGGAGGATCGCGAGTCGCTGGTCGTGTTTCAGGGACCGCATGGCTACGTCTCGCCGCAATGGTACGCGGCGGGCGGTTACGTGCCGACGTGGAACTATGCCGCGGTCCATGCTTATGGGGTCGCGCGCGTGATCGAGGAGCCGGCACGGGTCCGCGCCGTCCTCGATCGCCTGGTCATCGCCCATGAGGCCGGATTCGACCGTCCGTGGCGGCTCGCCGATCGGGACCCGGAATTCCTCGATCGCATGCAGCGCGCAATCGTGGCCTTCGAGTTGCCGATCGCGCGGTGGCAAGGCAAAGCCAAGCTCAGCCAAGACAAGACCGCTGCCGACCGCAGGGGCGTTATCGAGGCGTTGGGCGCCTCGGGCCGCGACTTGGACGCCGCGCTCGCCGCGCTCATGTCCGGTCATGAGCCGGCCGCCGATTGACCAACTTTTAGCGCAGGGAGTCTTCGTGTTGATCGTTTAAGGAATCGAATGCGGCCGCATCCATTCCCGAAACGGTTCAACCACGGAGGCTGAGATGCTCAAGAAGTACAGCAACGTCCTTCCGATCAAAATGGCCGGCGCACTCCTCATCGCGGTCGCGGCGCTCGGATTGACATTATCGACGGCTCAGGCCGAGACCAAGAAATACGGCGGCCATTGGGTGGGATCGAACGGCGGTCACGGCAAGTTCGGCCGCAAGGTAACCCGCGAACCCGGTTTCCGCTCCTCGACCACGAAGGCCCAATCCCACAACGGTCGCACCTATACCAACAAGCGTCGGACGACCTGGGACCGCGAGGCTGGCACCTACGCGTCGGGCCGCAAGACGGTGTGGCCAAACGGCACCACGACCGGCACGAAGCGGCGTGCGACGCGGGGCGATGACGGCAGCTATTTCGTCGAAGGTCGTCACCTGAAGCGAAACGGTGAGGTCGTCGGCTGGTCGGGCACCTTCACGCCCGACGGTCAATACCGGTACTAAACCGCCCGTCGATCGACCGGCGACGGTCGGCCCTCGGGCTCCAACCCCCCGTCCGCGAGCCGACCTCATGGGGCCGCCGTCCGCAACCGGCGGCCCCTTCGTTCGCGCCGCCGCAGGCGGTGCGCGAGATGCCCGGGAAGCAGCCATCTGAGCCTGCGATCTTTCGGTCCGGCCGTCATTGGTCATTCGGGCCGGCGCTGGTATAAGCTCGAATGATGTCCAGGGTTGTCATCGTGACCGACGCCAGCCGGGGAATCGGCGCCGCGACGGCGCGTCTCGCCGGTCGCCGCGGTTACGATGTGTGCATCAATTATCGCCAAAGCCGCGATGCCGCCGAGGCGGTTGCGGCCGACGTGCGGGCGGCAGGGCAGCGGGCCATCACCGTCGCCGGCGACATCGGCCACGAGGCCGATATCCTGGCCCTGTTCGAGGCCACCGACACCGAATTCGGCCGCCTCGACGCGCTCGTCAACAATGCAGGCATCATCACCCGGGCGGGCCGGGTCGAGGACGTCGAGGCCGACGCGCTACGCCGTATGTTCGACATCAACGTCGTCGGCTGCTTTCTGTGCGCCCGCGAGGCCGTCCGCCGGCTGTCGACCCGGCACGGCGGCGAGGGCGGGGCGATCGTCAACCTGTCATCCCGCGCCGCCGGGCTTGGTAGCCCCAACGAATATGTCGACTACGCCGCCTCCAAGGGGGCGATCGACAGCTTCACTCTCGGTCTGGCGAAAGAGGTCGCCGCCGAGGGTATCCGCGTGAACGCCGTCAGCCCCGGCCTGATTGAGACCGACATTCACGATTCGGCGGGGCTTCCCGGCCGGCTCGAGCGGCTCGCGCCGTTGGTACCGATGCAGCGTCCCGGTTCGGCCGAGGAGACCGCGGAGACGATCCTGTGGCTGCTCTCGGATGCGGCGTCCTATGTCACCGCCGCCAACATCCACGTCGCCGGAGGACGGTGAGCTTTCGCGTGCCGACCTTTGCGCCGACCGCGGAACCGCCATCGCGCTCCCTTTACAACAGCGCCGCTTTCCCTGTAGGGAAGCCGCCGTTGGAATGGAGTGGGCATGGTCGAGGTGCCGATCGCAACCTACCGGACCTTGGTCGAGCAGGGTGCGTTGATCGGCGATCCAGCACAGGCGCTGGGCGCCGAGAAGCTGCAGAGCCTGCACAACGCGTTGCGGTATTACAATCCGGACACCGGCGCCGCCGGGTGGAAGGCGCGGTTCGGTTTGGCGCGGCGGCAGGAGGCACCGCCCCAAGGGCTTTACATCTTCGGCCCGGTGGGTCGCGGCAAGTCGATGTTGATGGATTTGTTCTTCGAATCGGCACCGACCGACCGCAAGCGCCGGGTCCATTTCAACGCGTTCATGCTCGAGGTCCACGGCCGCCTCCACGAGGCGCGCCGGGCCGCCGGCGGCGGAGGTGCCGACCTGATCGAGCCGCTGGCACGCGATCTCGCCACCGACTGGCTGCTCTGCTTCGACGAATTTCAAGTCACCAACATTGCCGACGCCATGATCCTCGGCCGGCTGTTCACGGCGTTGTTCGACCAGGGGGTCGTGGTGGTCGCGACCTCGAACACCGCGCCGGGAGAGCTCTACAAGAACGGGCTGCAGCGCGACCGCTTCCTGCCTTTCATCGATGTTCTCGAGGCGCGGCTCGATGTCCTGGTGCTCGACGGTGGCACCGATCATCGCCTCGCGCGCCTCAAGGGGAGGCCGGTTTACTACACGCCGCTCGGCGCCGAATCCTCGGCCGCGCTTGACCGCGCCTTCGCCGACCTAACCGACGCCGCCGATGGCGCGCCGGAAGCGCTCGAGGTGCAGGGACGCACGCTCGACGTGCCCAAAGCGGCGCGCGACGTGGCGCGGTTCGATTTCTCGGACCTTTGCGAGCAGCCGCGGGGAGCCGCCGACTATCTCGCGCTGGCGGCGCGCTACCATACGCTGATCGTCGACCGCATTCCGCGAATGGATGCCGACATGCGCAACGAAGCGCGCCGTTTCATCACACTCATCGATTCGCTTTACGAAAACCGTACCAATCTGATCTGTGCCGCCGCCGCACCGCCGAACCAGCTCTATGTCGCCGGGCACCATGCCGACGAGTTCTTGCGCACCGCCTCACGCCTCATCGAAATGCAGGCCGAGGGCTACATCGCCGGCAAGTGACTTGACCGCGCCCGACGCCACTGGCATTGAGCGGAGGTAGCGCGGGAGGCCCCATGGGCGGCATTATCATATCTCTGTCCTCACTGCTGATCGGCGCCTTCATCTTCCTCCTCGGGAACGGTTTATTCGGCACGCTGCTGAGCATCCGAATCGACCTCGAGGATCTCGGTGCCGACCTCGCCGGCTATGTGCAATCCGCCTATTTCCTCGGCTTCATCCTGAGCACCTTCGCCAGCCAGCGAATTATCGGGGCGGTCGGACATATCCGCTCCTTTTCCGCCTTCGCCGGTCTTGGCGCGGCGGGCGCGATCCTGTCGGGGTTGTTCTTCGATCCGATTTCGCTATGCGTCTTTCGCGGGCTGGTCGGATTTTCCATCGCCGGCCTTTTCATGGTCATCGAAAGCTGGCTCAACGGAGAAACCGAAACAAAGTGGCGCGGCCGCGTGATGTCGCTCTACATGGTGACGACCTATTCGGCGCTGGGCCTCGGCCAGCTCTTCCTCGGAGTCTACGATCCCCTTGGCGTCGAACCGTTCGCCCTGATCGGATTGTTGTTCGCCGTGTCGCTGGTCCCGGTTGCGTTGACTCGCGTCAAGGCGCCGCCGCTGCCCGAGCGATCGTTCATGAACTTCGCCCGGCTCTATCGAATCTCGCCGATGGGGATCATCGGCTGCTTCACGTCGGGCATGCTGATGGGAGCCTTCTATGGCCTGTTTCCCATCACCGCCCAACGTCAGGGCGGGCTCGAGGTTTCGCAGGTCGGCACCCTGATGACGGTGGTGATCCTGTTCGGGCTCTGCATGCAGTGGCCGGTCGGTTGGTTGTCCGACCGCACCGACCGGCGCTACATCGTTATCGGGTGTCTGACCGCGGTGTTTATCTCATGCGTCGGGATCTTCCTTCTCGAACTCTTCAAGGGTCCCGAGATTTTGTGGATATTGGTCGGGCTGCTATTCGCCTTCGCGTTCACGGTCTATCCCCTGAGCGTCGCCCAGATGAACGACTACATCGAACGCAAGGACCTGGTCGCGGCCAGTGGCGGCTTGATTTTGGCCTACAGCCTGGGCGCCGCCACCGGCCCGGCGATCGCCGGCCAGGCGGTCGAGCACCTGCCACAGGGCGGGCTGATTCTCTATATGGCGACGGTATCGGCGCTGACGGCGCTGTTTACCCTTTATCGCACTTTCCGGCGGGCGCCGGTGCCGACCGATCAACAGGGCGGCTATGCCGCACCGCCGCCAACGACGGCGATGGCGAGCGCACTCGACCCGCGCGGCGACGAGCCGGAGGAAATCCATGCCGAAACGGAATCGTCGGGCGATGTCCTTGCTCGTGAGGACGATTCGCCGTAGATATCCAAGGGCTGCCGCCGGCCTTCGCTTGCGCCGGCGGGCGGCGCCAACCATCAAAGCGGGAATTTGGTCATGGCACGAAACAAGATCGCGCTGATCGGCGCGGGACATATCGGCGGCACGCTCGGCCTGCTCGCCGGGCTCAAGAACTTGGGCGATGTCGTACTGTTCGATATCGTCGACGGCATACCTCAGGGCAAGGCGTTGGACCTCGCCGAAGCGACGCCGGTCGAAGGTTTCGATGCCGAATATCGCGGCGCCACCGGGTACAGCGCGATCCGCGGATCGGACGTGGTCATCGTGACCGCCGGCATCCCGCGCAAGCCGGGCATGAGCCGCGACGACCTCATCGGCATCAATGCCAACGTGATTTCGACCGTCGGTGGCGCGATCAAGAAATACTGTCCCAAGGCTTTCGTCATCGTCATCACCAACCCCCTCGATGCGATGGTCTGGGTCATGCAGAAGGAATGCGGGTTACCGACCAACCGCGTCGTCGGCATGGCCGGCGTACTCGATTCGGCACGGTTCCGGTACTTTCTGGCGAAGGAATTCAAGGTCTCGGTCGAGGACGTGAGCGCCTTTGTGCTTGGCGGTCATGGCGACAGCATGGTGCCGTTGGTCCGCTACTCGACGGTTGCCGGCGTGCCGCTGCCCGACCTGATCAAGATCGGCTGGACGACCAAGGAGCGGATCGACCGCATCGTCCAGCGCACCCGCGACGGCGGCGCCGAGATCGTCGGCCTGCTGAAAACCGGATCGGCGTTCTACGCACCGGCGGCGTCGGCGATCTCGATGGCCGAATCCTATCTCCGTGACAAGAAGCGGGTGCTGCCTTGCGCCGCCTATCTCAACGGCGAATACGGCGTCAAGGGTCTCTATGTTGGTGTTCCCGCGGTCATCGGCGCGAAGGGCGTCGAGCGGATCATGGAAATCAGCCTCAACAAGACCGAGCAAAGAATGTTCGACGCATCTGTTGCGTCGGTGCGCGGGCTGATCGGCGCGTCGAAGAAACTTCTGGCGGAAAGCAAGAAGAAGGCGAGATAAGCGGGCCGGATTGCCCGCGCCGTCAGCATCCATCGGGCGGACGGTTGTTGGCGCGTCAAGCTCTGGGCGGGCGTTTGCGCTCCCCGCCGGGCGTGTTATTAAGGGTTAGGGAAAAATCGGCAGAGGCCGGGATTGCCCAGCGGCGGTTTCGCAATCGGGGACGGGCCATTCAATGAATATCCACGAGCATCAGGGCAAGGAATTGCTGGCCCGCTTCGGCGTCGCGGTTCCCCAGGGTCGGGTTGCCTTCAGCGTCGAAGAGGCGGTTGAGGCGGCGGAGGTGCTGGGCGGCCCGGTCTGGGTCGTCAAGGCGCAAATCCATGCCGGCGGACGCGGCAAGGGTGGCGGCGTCAAGGTCGTGAAATCGATCGACGAGGTGCGCGAGACGGCGGAACAGATGCTGGGCATGAATCTGGTGACCCATCAGACTGGGCCCGCCGGCAAGGTCGTCAACCGCGTCTATGTCGAAGAGGGCTGCGATATCGCGCGCGAGCTCTATCTCGGCGTGCTGCTCGACCGCGAGACCAGCCGTATCACCCTCATGGCCTCGACCGAGGGCGGCATGGACATCGAGGAAGTGGCAGCCAAGACGCCGGAAAAGATCCTCCGCGTGGCCATCGACCCGGCGACCGGAATGCAGGCTTTTCATGCCCGCAAGATTGCCTTTGGGCTCGGCCTCGAAGGCAAGCAGGTCGGCGCCGCGGTCAAGTTCCTGTTGGCGATGTACAACGCCTATACCAGCCTCGACGCGAGCCTGGTCGAAATCAATCCGCTGGTGGTTGCCGGCGACGGCGGCGTCATCGCGCTCGATGCCAAGATGAATTTCGATGACAACGCGCTATACCGGCACAACGACCTCGCCGATATGCGCGACGAGACCGAAGAGGACCCCGCCGAGCGGCGGGCAGCGGCGTTCGACCTCAACTACATCAAGCTCGACGGCACCATCGGTTGCATGGTCAACGGCGCCGGCCTGGCGATGGCGACGATGGATATCATCAAGCTCTACGGCGCGGCGCCGGCCAATTTTCTCGATGTCGGCGGCGGCGCCACCAAGGAACGGGTGACCGAAGCATTCAAGATCATTCTTTCCGACCAAAACGTGCAAGGCATTCTGGTCAACATATTCGGCGGCATCATGCGCTGCGACATCATTGCCGAGGGCGTCGTGGCGGCGGCCAAGGAAGTCAGCCTCGACGTGCCCCTGGTGGTCCGGCTCGAAGGCACAAACGTCGATCTGGGAAAGAAGATTCTAGCCGATTCGGGGCTGCGAATCGTTTCCGCGGACGACCTCAACGACGCCGCGGACAAGGTCGTCAAAGCGGTCAAGGAGGCGGCCTGATGGCAGTCCTGGTCGACAATAACACCAAGGTCATCTGCCAGGGATTCACCGGCGCCCAGGGCACCTTTCATTCCGAGCAAGCGATCGCCTACGGCACACGGATGGTCGGCGGCGTGACCCCGGGCAAGGGTGGCACCAGCCACCTCGACTTGCCGGTCTTCGACACGGTGGCCGACGCCGTCGCCGCGACCGGTGCGACGGCGAGCGCGATCTACGTGCCGCCGCCGTTTGCCGGGGACGCGATCTTGGAGGCGATCGATGCCGGCATCGCTTTGGTGGTCTGTATTACCGAGGGCATCCCGGTCCTCGACATGGTGCGGGTAAAGCGTGCGCTGCGTGGATCGGATACGCGACTGGTCGGCCCCAACTGCCCCGGAGTCATTACCCCCGGCGAGTGCAAGATTGGGATCATGCCCGGCCACATCCACAGCCGCGGCAAGATCGGAATCGTGTCTCGATCCGGCACCCTGACCTACGAGGCGGTCGCCCAGACGACCGCCACCGGGCTCGGCCAGACGACCTGTATCGGCATTGGTGGCGATCCGGTCAACGGCACCAATTTCATCGACTGCATCGACATGTTTCTTGGCGACCCGGAGACCGAGGGCATCGTCATGATCGGCGAGATCGGCGGCAGCGCCGAAGAAGACGCCGCCGATTTCCTCACTGCATCGAAGGTCAAGAAGCCGGTCGCCGGTTTCATCGCCGGCCGGACCGCGCCGCCGGGGCGCCGCATGGGCCACGCCGGCGCCATCATTTCCGGCGGCAAGGGTGGCGCGGAGGAAAAGATCGAGGCGATGCGCAGCGCCGGCATCGTGGTGGCGGATTCGCCGGCCGATATCGGCACCGCGATGGCCAAGGCGATGGGTGGATAGATATCGCGGCGTCGCCGCGGTGACGATGGCAAGGGAGGGTGCGAACCGGCACCGAGACGAGAATGGCTAGTCAGATCGACCAGGATTCCTTCCTCTCCGGCGGCAATGCCGCCTTCGTGGCCGAGCTCTTCGGCCGTTTCGCCGAAAACCCCGATTCGGTCGACGAAAGCTGGCGACAATTCTTCAGCAGTCTCGGCGACGACGAGCAGGCGGTGCTGACCGAAATTCGCGGCGCCACCTGGTCGGCCGACCTCAAGGAGTTGGCCCGCGACGGTTCGCTGACCGCCGAGACCGCACCGGCGGCCATGACGGCGCCGTCCGCGGCATCCGCCGTTCCAGGCGATGTTCGTGCCGCGACCCTCGATTCGATCCGCGCACTGATGCTCATCCGCTCGCACCGGGTCCGCGGGCACCTGATGGCGAACCTCGACCCGCTCGGTATTCATGAGCCCGAAGACCATCCCGAGCTCGACCCGAGCTCCTATGGTTTCACCGACGGGGATTGGGATCGCGAAATATTCATCGACAACGTGCTCGGTCTCGAGACCGCCAATCTGCACGAGATCGTAAGGCGGGTGAGGGATACCTACTGCGGCACCATCGGTGTCGAATACATGCACATTCAGGAGCCCGACCGGAAGGCTTGGATTCAGGAACGGATCGAGGCGGTCCATAACCGGACCCAGTTTACCGACCGCGGCAAGCGGGCGATCCTCGAGCGTTTGGTCGAAGCCGAAGAGTTCGAGAACTTCCTCGACAAGAAATACACCGGAACCAAGAGATTCGGCCTCGACGGCGGCGAATCGGCGATTCCGGCGCTCGAGCAGATCGTCAAGCGGGGTGGTCAATTGGGCCTGAAAGAGGTGGTGATCGGTATGCCCCATCGCGGCCGCCTCAACGTGCTGGCCAATTTCATGGCTAAGCCGTTTCAGGCGATCTTCTCCGAATTCCAGGGCAATACGGCCAACCCCGAGGACGTCCAAGGCTCGGGCGACGTCAAATACCACCTCGGCACGTCCTCGGACCGCGAGTTCGACGACAGCGTCGTGCATCTCTCGCTGACCGCCAACCCGTCTCACCTCGAAGCGGTCAATACGGTTGCCGTGGGCAAGGTCCGCGCCAAGCAGCAGCAGCGCGGCGATACCGAGCGTGGCCAGGTCATGTGCCTGCTGATGCACGGCGACGCGGCTTTCGCCGGCCAAGGCCTGGTGGCCGAGACCCTCGATCTGTCCGAGCTCAAGGGTTACCGTACCGGCGGAACCATCCATTTCATCATCAACAATCAGATCGGCTTCACGACCAGTCCACGGTTTTCACGATCTTCGCCCTATTGCTCCGATGTCGGAAAAATCGTCCAGGCGCCGATCTTCCACGTCAACGGAGACGATCCCGAGGCCGTGGTTCATGTCGCGCGAATCGCGATGGAGTACCGTCAGCAGTTCAAGAGCGACGTCGTCGTCGACATGTTCTGTTATCGCCGCTTCGGCCACAACGAGGGCGATGAGCCCAGCTTCACCCAACCGTTGATGTACAAGAAAATTGCCGACCACCCGACGGCACGGGCGATCTATGCCAAGCGACTGGTCGATGGCGGGGTGGCGACCCAGGACGAGGTCGATGCCTATCTCGGCGAGTTTCGCGATCGCCTGCAGTCGGATTTCGATGCCGCCAATTCCTACAAGCCCAACAAGGCGGATTGGCTGGAAGGCGCATGGACCGGTATGGAAACCGCGGCCGGCGAGGCCCGGCGCGGTGTCACCGCGGTCCCCGAGGGGATCCTCAAGACGATCGCCACCGCGCTGACGACCGTGCCCGAGGGCTTCAATATTCATCGCAAACTGGTCCGCCAACTCAAGACCAAGAGCAAGATGATGGAGACCGGCGAGGGCATCGATTGGGCCACCGCCGAGGCGCTCGCCTTTGGTTCGTTGCTGGTCGAAGGTTGCCCGGTGCGGCTCAGCGGACAGGACAGCGGCCGCGGCACGTTCTCCCAACGCCACGCGGTCTGGGTCGACCAGGAGACCGAGGCCCGCTACATCCCGCTCAACCACGTCAAGCCGGCGCAACCGCCGTTCGAGGTCATCGACAGCCCGCTTTCCGAGGTCGGGGTGCTCGGTTTCGAATATGGCTTTACCCTGGCCGAGCCCAATGCGCTGGTTCTTTGGGAAGCGCAGTTCGGCGACTTCGCCAATGGCGCCCAGGTCATACTCGACCAGTTCGTCAGCAGCGCGGAATCCAAATGGTTGCGCATGTCGGGACTGGTCATGCTGCTGCCCCACGGCTTCGAGGGGCAGGGGCCGGAACATTCCTCGGCCCGGCTGGAGCGCTATTTGCAGCTCTGCGCCGAGGACAACATGCAGGTCTGCAATATCACCGAGCCGTTCAACTATTTTCACGCGCTGCGCCGCCAGATTCATCGCAAGTTTCGCAAGCCCCTGATCCTGATGACGCCGAAATCCCTGTTGCGGCATAAGATGGCGATCTCGAATTTGTCGGAGTTCACCGAGGGAACGACCTTCCACCGCGTGCTGTGGGACCATGGCCAGCAGGCCGGGACGCTGGCCGACGACGGCGATATCCGGCGTGTCGTGATGTGCACCGGCAAGGTCTATTACGATCTCTACCAGGAACGCGAGAGCCGGGGGCTGAAGGACGTCTATCTGCTGCGCCTCGAGCAGCTCTATCCGTTCCCCCGTGAGGCGTTGACGAACGAGCTCGCCCGGTTCCCCCAAGCCGAGATGGTGTGGTGCCAGGAAGAGCCCAAGAACATGGGCGCTTGGAGTTCGGTCGAGCCGTCGATCGAATTGGTGCTCGGCGAGGTCGGCGCGCGCCACAAGCGGCCGAGCTACGCGGGCCGGGTGGCCGCGGCGTCGCCGGCGAGCGGCTCCCTCAAGCGGCACCAGGCCGAGCAGAAGAAATTCGTCGACGACGCGCTGACCGTGTCGTAATCCGGCAAAATCAACCAGAGACAAGGGCGCAATATCATGGCCACCGAACTCATCGTCCCGACGCTTGGCGAGTCCATTTCCGAGGCCACGGTGGCGAAGTGGTTCAAGGCCGTCGGTGAACCGTTTTCGGTCGACGATCCGCTGGTCGAGTTGGAAACCGACAAGGTCACCGTCGAGGTGCCGGCGCCGGTCGGCGGCGCGCTGGTCGAGATCAAGGCGGAAGAAGGCGCCGAAGTCGAGGTCGGCGCCGTTCTTGGCATGATTGGAGATGCCGACGGTAAAGCGGCCGCACCGGCCGCGGCGGAAGCGAGCGAGAAAAAGCCGGAGACCACACCCGAGCCCGCGCCGGCCGAGGACCCGCAACCCGCCGCTGCGGCCGACGAAGGCGAGGCGCCGCTATCACCCGCGGTGCAGCGTCTGGTCGCCGAAAACGACCTCGATCCGGCGGCCATTCCGGCGAGCGGTAAGAACGGCCGGCTGACCAAGGGCGACGTACTCGACTATCTCGAAAAGAAAGCCGCAATGCCCGAGCCGGCGAAAGCAGAGGCCGCGCCGGCCAAGGCCGATGCAGCGCCGGCGCCTGCCGCCGCGGCGGACCCGCGCGAGGAGCGGGTGCGCATGACCCGGCTCCGCAAGCGCATCGCCGAGCGTCTCAAGGAGGCGCAGAACACAGCGGCGATGCTGACCACGTTCAACGAGGTCGACATGACGCGGGTGATGGCGCTGCGCGCAACCCACAAGGACGCCTTCGAGAAGAAGCACGGCGTGCGGCTTGGTTTCATGTCGTTCTTCGCCCGGGCGTCGATCATCGCGCTCAAGGAGATCCCGGCGGTCAACGCGTCAATCGACGGCGACGAGATCGTGTACAAGAACCACTATGATCTTGGCGTCGCCGTGGGCACGCCCCAGGGCTTGGTCGTTCCTGTCGTTCGCGATGCCGACAAAATGTCATTCGCCGAAATCGAGGGCACGATCGCCGAGCTCGGGCGCAAGGCGCGCGACGGTAAATTGACCATGGAGGATCTCAGCGGCGGCACCTTCACCATCTCGAACGGCGGCGTCTATGGCTCGTTGATGTCGACACCGATCCTCAACACGCCGCAATCCGGCATTCTCGGCATGCACAAGACGATGATGCGGCCGATGGTGGTCGGCGACAAGGTCGAGCCGCGGCCGATGATGTATCTGGCGCTGTCCTATGACCACCGCGTCATCGACGGCCGCGAAGCGGTGACCTTCCTGGTTCGGGTCAAGGAATGTCTCGAGGATCCCGAACGCATCCTACTCGACATGTAGCCGACCCGCGGCCGCAGCATGATCGCGCGTATCTGGACGACCCAATTCGACCGCGACCGGCTTGGTGAGTTGCAGAGTTTTGCCAACGACATATCGCTGCCGGTGCTGCGGCGACAGGCCGGCAATCGTGGCGTGATGTTCGCCTGCCAGGGCGAGGAATGGATTACGATGACGTTGTGGGACGACGCCGAATCGATCGCGGGCCTCGCTTCCTCGGCGGAGTATCAGGAGACGGTCGCGGGAATTTTGGCGGCGGGATTTCTCCGCGGCGATCAGCGTACGACTGTTCATGAGGTCTACGGTGGCAAGGTTCCCGAATTCTTGGGCACCGGTTCCGCCGCGGCTAGCAAAGGCGATATGCGATGAGCGATACCTATGATCTTGTTGTCGTCGGCGGCGGCCCCGGCGGCTATGTCTGTGCCATTCGCGCCGCGCAACTCGGCCTCAAGACCGCCTGCGTCGAAAAGCGGGGCGCCCTCGGCGGCACCTGCCTCAACGTCGGTTGCATTCCGTCGAAGGCATTGCTCAACGCGTCGGAAAAATTCGAGGAGGCCAACCACGCCTTTGCCGCGCTCGGCATCAAGGCCGGCAATGTCGAACTCGACCTCGACGGCATGCTCAAGCACAAGGACAAGGTGGTCGCCGATTTGACCAAGGGCGTCGAGTTTCTGTTCAAGAAGAACAAGGTCGACTACGTCAAGGGCGCGGGCCGGATCACCGCGCCGGGCGAGGTCGCGGTCGACGACGGCAAGGTGCTCAAGACCAAGAATATCGTTATCGCCACCGGGTCCGACGTCATGCCGTTGCCGGGAGTCGAGATCGATGAGAATAAGGTGGTGTCGTCGACCGGGGCCCTGTCGCTGTCCCCGGTTCCCGGCCACCTGATCGTGGTCGGCGGCGGGTATATCGGGCTCGAGCTGGGTTCGGTGTGGCGGCGGCTCGGCGCCAAGGTCACCGTGGTCGAGTTTCTCGACCGCATCGTCCCCGGCATGGACGGCGAGATCGGCAAGAATTTTCAACGCATTCTCAAGCGCCAGGGCATCGTTTTCCGTCTCGGCACCAAGGTCACGGCGGCCAAGGTGACCGATGCCGGGGTCGCGCTCACCGTCGAGCCGGCCGCCGGCGGCGACGCCGAGGAACTCACCGGCGATGCGGTCCTGGTGTCGATCGGACGGCGGCCCCATACCGAAGGATTGGGCCTCGCCGATGTCGGCGTTGAGACCGATCAGCGCGGGTTCGTCGTCATCGACGATCACTTCAAGACCAATGTCGACGGTATCTACGCCATCGGAGACGTCGTGCGCGGGCCGATGCTGGCGCACAAGGCGGAGGAGGAGGGCGTTGCCGTCAGCGAAATGCTGGCCGGCGGCGCCGGACACGTCAATTACGAGACCGTGCCGGGCATCGTCTATACCTGGCCCGAGGTCGCCGCGGTCGGCAAAACCGAGGAACAGCTCAAGGAAGCGGGGGTCGCGTACAAGGTCGGCAAGTTCCCCTTCATGGCAAACAGCCGGGCGCGCTGCAACATGCAGAGCGACGGCATGGTCAAGATCCTCGCCGATGCCAAGACCGATCGGGTCCTCGGCGCCCATATCATTGGTCCCGAGGCCGGCGACATGATTCACGAGGTCGTCGTGTTGATGGAATTCGGCGGCTCGGCGGAGGACCTCGCGCGTTCCTTCCACGGTCACCCGACCTACAACGAGGCGGTCAAGGAAGCGGCTCTCGACGTCGCCAAGCGCGCCATACACATGTAGCGCCCGCGGCCGGGCTTCGATGACGAATTCCGGAACCGATCCCGTCCGCCGGCCATCGAAGTGGAAACGGGCGGCGCTGCTGTCGTTGGGATGGATTTTCGTCCTACTCGGTATCGCCGGTTTGTTCCTGCCAATCCTGCAGGGGATCCTGTTCCTGTTGGTTGGCGTCTATTTCCTGTCGCTCGGCTCGGCCCGGGCGCGGCTGGTGCGCCAGCGCGTCCGGCGTTGGCTGCGGCAGCGCTATCCCGAACGCTTCGCCCGCTTCGAGACCTTGGAAAAGCAAGCCATGGACTGGATCAGGCGACGGCTGGCGCCGCTCAAGGCACGCTTCGGACGAGCAAGGAAAAGGGGTACGGAATGAAAGATAGCCTCGCCGTGGGACTGACCCACAGCCATACGTTCACCGTGTCCGATTCGAAGGCGGTGCCGGAAATTTTTCCGGAATCGGAAATCATCCGTTCGATGCCTCGCGTCTTTGCGACCGGATTCATGGTCGGATTGATGGAATGGGCCTGCGTCGACGCGATCGCGACGCACCTCGAGGCCGGCGAAGGAAGTCTCGGCATCCATGTCGATGTCTCCCACAGCGCCGCGACGCCGATCGGCATGGCGGTCACCGTCGATGCCGAGCTTGTCGCCCGTGAGGGACAGAAGCTGACGTTCGAAGTGGTGGCGCGCGACGAATTGGAGGAGATCGGGCGCGGCCGCCATCAACGCTACGTCGTCCACTGGGACCGTTTCGACGAGCGTCTCGCCCGCAAGGTCGCCTCATGGCGCGACGCGACCGGACGATGAACGGTGGAGCCGAGCTTTCGCTCCATTGGGCCGAGCTGGTCGATATCCTGCGCGCCCAGGGCGTATCGCTGGTCTTCGATGTTGGCGCCAATGTCGGCCAGTACGCCACCTGTCTGCGGCGATCCGGCTATGACGGCCGAATCGTTTCGTTCGAGCCCCTGGCCGACGCCTGGGACGCGCTCGTCGCGGCCGCGAGCGAGGACGCGGATTGGGACGTCGCGCCACGCTTGGCAATCGGCGATACCGACGGCACGGCGACCATCAATCGATCCGCCGAGCCGGACATGAGCTCGATTCTCGAATTCGACCCGGAGTTCCTCGCATCCTCGCCAAGCTCGGCCTATGTCGGACGAGAAGAGGTCCCGATCGTCCGTCTCGATGATGTTTTCGAAGATTATGCGCGCGCCCAAGACCGGGTCATGATCAAGGTCGACACGCAGGGCTATGAGCGGCAAGTGGTCGCGGGTTGCGAGGGTGTCATCCACCGCATCGCCGGATTCCAGCTCGAAATGTCACTGCTCCCGCTTTACCGGGGCGAGGCGACGTTCGAAATCCTCTTCGCCGCGCTCACTCGCCGCGGTTTCGCGCCTCACCTCTTCATTCCCGGCTATTACAGCCGACACCTCAAGCGCCAGCTTCAGGTCGACGGGGTCTTCTTCCGGCCGTAGATCGCCTCCCGTATCGGCCGTGGGGAGACCGCCACCCACGCGCACCCGCAAACCGATTCGATCCCGTCGTGACGCGCACCTAAACGAACGGCGCCGTGGCCCCCGCCGGCGCGGCCGCAATCTCGATTGCCTCGGACAGCTTGAAAACACCGCCGAACAGGGCCCGGCTGGTGATCGCGCCGGATATGTTGGGCAGGTATTTCAACGTCGAGATATCGTCCAGCGACTTGACGACGCCGCTCGCGATAACCGGGATTTCCAACTCTTCCGCCAAGTCCGTCGTATAGGACATGCTGCTCTCGGGCGCGTTCTCGTCGCGGTCGATGTCGGTATAAATGATCGCCGCTAGCGCCACATCCTCGAACTGGCGGGCGAACTCGAGCGGTGTAAACACCGTCGCCTCCCGCCACCCTTCGACGACTACCTTGCCGGCGCGGGCGTCGACGCTGACAACGACCTGATCGGGAAAGGCGGTGGCCGCTTCCTTCACGAAGTGCGGATATTTTACCGCGGCGGTCGCGATGACGACACGCTGCGCGCCGCCATCGATCCACCGCCTCGCCTTGTCCATCGTCCTGATTGCGCCGCCGACCTGAACCGGGCAACCGGATTTCTCGATAATCTCTTCGATAATGGCGGCGTTGTCTCCGTCATCGAAGACCGCGTCGAGATCGACGACATGAAGCCATTGCGCGCCCTGGGCGGCGAAGTCGCAAGCGGCATCGACGGGATCGATCTCATAGACCACCGGGGTGTCCATGCTTCCGCGTTCGAGATTGACGCAGCGGCCTTTCCGCAATTCGATATCCGGATAGATGATCATTACCACCTCCCACCATGTCCCAGTGGCGTGGATAGGGTCACATTGTGCGCCGCGCGAACGGCAATGAGAAGCACGAAGCGGCGCTTACGCCTACCGGGGGGACGGCTTCGGTGCGCGCGAACCACGATCCCGCCGCGTTCCCGTTGACGTCGGCTCCGGCTATTCGAGCACGATCTCGATCAGGTTGCCGCCGGAGTGGCGAAACACGGTGCCGAGCCAGGTCCCGCCGTCGTCGTAGTAGAGGCTTTGGTTTTGACCGCCGGTCATTAGAAAGTGCTGGGCTTCGACCTTCTTGCCGCCGGCCATGATGTCCTTGGACTGCACCTTGCTGATGTCGATTTCCTGAATGGCGCCGTTTTCCTTATTGATCAGGTGGGTCGCGTCGACGGTGGCAATGTTCCAGTACGTGTTGGGGATGCTTTTGTTGGGCGCGTCGGCAGTGCCGTCGGGCCCGGTGATGACAAGTCGGTCGCCGTGCCTGATGCCGGCGATATGCGAGTTCTTGCCCTGGATATCGGTGTCGCTGGAAAACGACTCGAGTTCGCCCTTATGCCACACCGAACGGAATTTGTTGTCCCGGTGGTAAAGGGTGATATCGAGCTCCTTGACCGCGATTCTAGTGTCCGATTCGAAGGTCAGGGAATCACCGCGACGGGTGACCTTGTGGGTCAAGGTGCCGATCTTGCTGCCGTTGCGCTTGATCGTGTAGGTCCGCTCCATGTCATCGGCGGCGGTGACCGGGGGCGCGTATGTACCGGTCATCGTGAACGTGATTGCTGCTACAACCAAGACCATCCACTTGCTTAGCATTGCCGAGCCTCCCCAATCACGAGATACAGCATCGAATAGCGCTGCCATTCTAACACAAAAGGGACCCGACTCCGACCATTGACGCCCCGGCCATCGCGATTGGATGGGTCAGTTGCGCGCTCGCGGATGGGCGGCCCGGTGTACTTTCGCCAGACGCTCGATATCGACCGCGGTGTAGCGTTGGGTCGTCGACAGCGAGGCATGGCCGAGGAGTTCCTGAATGGCCCGCAGGTCGCCGCCTTCGGCCAGCAAATGGGTGGCGAAGGAATGGCGCAGGGCGTGCGGTGTCGCGCTCTCGGGCAGGCCCAGCCAGGCCCGCAGTTTGCGCACCTGGCGTTGGACGACGGAGGGGTTGAGCGGGCCACCGCGGGCGCCGACAAACAATGGACCGTCCGCGCTCAGCGTGTGAGGGCAGGCCGCCACATAGGCCGCCATGGCCTCCCGCACCACCGGCAGCACGGGTACGACCCTATCCTTCCGCCCTTTGCCGGTGACGATCATGGTTTCCTCCCGCGGGAGGTCGCGCCGCCTGAGGCTCAACGCCTCGCCGAGGCGCAAGCCGCAGCCATATAGCAGCGTCAGCAATGCGACATCGCGCTTGGCGATCCATGGCGTGTCGCTGAGGTCTCCGATGGCGACCACCGAATCCTCGGCATCGCCGACGGAGAGGGGTTTCGGCACCGACCGCCGGATGCGCGGCGCACGAATGTGGGCGATTGACGCGTTGTGGACATGGCCGCGGCGGTCGAGAAAGCGAAAGAAATTGCGTAACGTCGACAGCGCCCGCGCGGTCGAGGCATTGTCGAGTCCCGCCGCCGCGCGATGGGCCAGCCACGCGCGGATGTCACGCGTCGTCAGGGCGCCGAGGGCCAGGAGGCCGGGTCGGGCGCCGAAATGGTCGGTCAAAAAGGCGAAGAACGCGTCCAAGTCGCGGCTGTAGGCGTCCAGGGTGTGAGGCGATACGCGTTTTTCGGCGGTCAGCCAGTGCTGCCAGTCGATGATCGCGGCGCGCGCATCGGCCGCCGCGCGGTAGTCTATTTCGGTGGCAGGTCGAGCCATGCGTTGATCGAATATTCGATGACACGGGCGAGGAAGATAAGCAGTTCGGTGCCCTGTCCGTTGTGGAATTTGTCCTCCAATCGCGACCCAAGACAAAGAAGGCCGGGGGGTGTCGCCGGGCTCACGGTCAGCCTCAGGAACGCGGCGGAAGCGACCAGCCGTGCGGCCGGGCCGAACATGGTCGCCTCGTCGGTCATGCGCCGTTGCAGGAACACGTTCCGTCCGGGCCCAAGCAGCCGATCGACGGTGCCGGGGGCAAGCACGTGAACCACCGATCCGACAGCGCTCGGCAGCCGGTCGCGTTCGCCTTCGACGCAGACGGTGACCACGTCGACATCCATTTGGATGGCAAGATCCGTTGTGACGATCTCGATCAGGTGTTCGAACGTGCGCGCCGACAACAGCGTCAGAACAGCCTCGTGAACGCGGTTTTGAACCGAGAGATTGGCGCGACTGGTGGCGATCAGGTCCTGGTGGCGCTCCTCTTGCTCGTGCAGCCGGCCTTGCAGGTTCTGCACCATCGCCTGCTGGAAATCGACCACGGTGCTGCGCCCGAAACGAGACGGCGGCAGTAACTCGCTGAGCAGTTCGGGGCGGCGCGACAGGAAATCGCGATGTTCGGCCAAGTAATCGACAACTTCCGACGCCGTCAATTTCCTTTCGCCCGCCGGGGCTGCCGGTTTGGCCTTGTCGGTTTCGATCTTGCTCATGTCATTCGCCCCGCTCCCCGCTCACAGGATCGACTGACCGGATTTCTCCCAGTCGGCAAGGAACGCGGCCAGACCTTTGTCGGTCAAGGGATGGTTGAACAGCTTGCGCATGACATCGGGTGGCACGGTCGCGACATGCGCGCCCATCTTCGCCGCCTCGACGACATGAATCGGATGACGGACGGAGGCGACCAGCACCTCGGTTTGGAAGTAGGGGTAGTTCTCATAGATCTGAACGATATCGGCGATCAGTTGCATGCCGTCGGTCGCCACGTCATCAAGCCGGCCAACGAATGGCGAAATGAAACTGGCGCCGGCCTTGGCGGCCAAAATCGCCTGCGCCGCGGAGAAACAAAGGGTCACGTTGACCATGATGCCATCCGACGATAACGCCTTGCAGGTTTTCAGCCCATCCGGGGTCAGCGGCACCTTGACCGCGATGTTGTCGGCGCGCGCGGCCAGTTTGCGGCCTTCCCGCAGCATCGTTTCGTGATCGGTCGCCGTTACTTCGGCGCTGACCGGTCCATCGACGACCTCGCAGATTTCCTTCAGGACGTCGAAAAAATCACGCCCCGTCTTGGCCACCAGGGAGGGGTTGGTGGTGACGCCGTCAAGCAAGCCGGTCGCGGCGAGGTCGCGAATTTCGTCAAGATCGGCGGTGTCGACAAAAAACTTCATGAACCTATCCTTTCCCCCATCGACAGGGCCCGCTACGGCATCGTTGGCCGCCGCGGAAATCCTTCTTTAGTGTATAGCCCATGGCGAATCGGGATACCAGGAACACGGAAACATTCGGCGCCGGGGCGCGGGTCCAGGTGATGTTGCCGCTGCCGATCGCGGGCCCCTACGACTATCGGGTGCCGGCCGACTTGACGGTCGGGTCCGGCAGCTTCGTCGAGGTCCCTCTGGGCAGCCGCCGGGCGAATGGCGTGGTCTGGGGTCCGGGCGGTCACGATATCGAAGAGACCAGGCTGAAGGACATCGAAGCGGTTCTCGACGTACCGCCGATGCCGGCCGCCATGCGCGCCTTCGTCGATTGGGTTGCCGATTACACCCTGTACAACCCCGGCGCGGTTTTGCGCATGGCGATGAGCGTGCCCGACGCGCTGCATCCGCCGCGCCCGAAGACCGTCTTCGCGCGATCCGCCCAAACGCCGGGCGACGGATTCAGAATGACGCCGGCGCGGCAACGGGTCCTCGAGGAGGCGGCCGACGGCCCCCCGCGCAGTGCCGCCGATCTCGCCCGCGCCGCCGGCGTCGGCACCTCCGTGGTCAAGGGGCTGGCGGCGGCGGGTCTATTGGATGTGGGCCAGGCCACATTCGGCCCGCGCTGGCCGGTTCCCGATCCGAAATGGCCCGGCCCGGAGCTGTCGGTCGAGCAGGGTGGCGCGGCGGCACGCCTCGTCGCCAGCGTCGGGGCCGCCCGGTTCGCCGTTTCGGTACTCGACGGGGTCACCGGATCGGGCAAGACCGAAGTCTACTTCGAGGCCATCGCCGCCGCTCTCGAGGCCGGCGGCCAGGTGCTCGTGCTGTTGCCGGAAATCGCGCTCAGCGCGCAATGGCTGGCGCGTTTCGAGGACCGCTTCGGCGCGCGGCCGGCCGAATGGCATTCGGACCTCACCCAGGCGACCCGACGCGCCGCCTGGCGCGCGGTCGCCGACGGCACGATTCGCCTCGTCGTCGGCGCGCGATCGGCCCTGTTCCTGCCCTTCGAAAATCTCGGACTGATCGTCGTCGACGAAGAGCATGATGCGTCCTACAAGCAGGAGGAAGGCGTCGTCTACCACGCCCGCGATATGGCGGTGGTGCGCGCGCAGCTCGGCGAGTGCCCGATCGTACTGGTCTCGGCGACGCCGTCGCTGGAGACGATGACCAACGTCCAGCGCGGGCGCTACGGCTACCTTCACCTGCCTCACCGTCACGGCACAGCATCGCTACCGGATATCTCAGCCGTCGATCTTCGTGCCGATCCGCCGCCGCGACAAGCGTGGCTGTCGCCGCCGCTGCGGGAAGCGCTGTGCGAGGTGCTGGGCGCCGGCGAACAGGCCATGCTGTTCCTGAACCGCCGCGGCTATGCGCCGCTGACCCTGTGCCGCCACTGCGGCCACCGCCTGCACTGTCCGCGCTGCACCGCGTGGCTCGTCGAGCATCGCCTATCGCGGCGGCTGCAATGCCACCATTGCGGCTATGGCGCGGTCCTGCCCGGCAGTTGCCCCGAATGCGGCGCCGCGGACAGCTTCGCCGCCTGTGGCCCCGGCGTCGAGCGCATCGCCGAGGAGGCGGCGGCGCTCCTACCCGAGGCCCGCATCGCTGTTGTCGCGAGCGATACCGTTCGTGGTCCCGCCGCCGCCGCAGAGGTGATCCGCCGCATCGTCGACCACGAAATCGACCTGTTGATCGGGACCCAGATCATCGCCAAAGGCCACCATTTTCCGATGCTGACCCTGGTCGGCGTCGTCGATGCCGATCTCGGCCTGTCCGGTGGCGACCTGCGCGCCGCCGAACGGACCTTTCAGCTGCTCTACCAGGTCGCCGGCCGGGCCGGCCGCGCCGAACGCCCGGGCCGCGTGCTGCTGCAGACCTTCCAGCCCCACCACCCGGTCATCGAAGGCTTGCTCAGCGGCGATCGCGATCGCTTTCTCGAGGCCGAGGCGGCTGACCGCAAGGCGCGCCACTGGCCGCCCTATGGCCGGTTGGCGGCGGTTGTGGTCAGCGGTCGCGACGTCGGCCGGGTCGAAGCGGTGGCGGCGGGGCTCGGCCGGGTGGCGCCATCTGGTGACGGCATCGAGACCCTGGGGCCGGCGCCGGCGCCGCTGTCGTTATTGCGCGGCCGTCACCGGCGCCGCCTGCTGGTGCGGACCAGATTGGATATCGATATTCAGGGCTTGATGCGCCACTGGTTGGGTCAGATCAAGGTGCCGGGCGGCGTCCGCCTGCATGTCGACATCGGCCCCTACAGCTTTCTGTGACGGCACCGCGCGGCGTCGATTCGCCGCAGGAAAAGGGCGGTTTTCGGCGCGTTGCGGAAGGGGGACTCGGCTTGCATGGGGGAGATGAGTATGATACCTAGACGCGCGTTTTGGGGGCGGCCCGCGCCGCCCCGCTCGTGTTTGCGCTATACTCTTTGAATTCAATGAGTTAGCGGCTTCCGACAAAGGCCAAAAAAGGGGAACGCCAGGGTGGCATCCGACGTGACAGGCGTATCTGGGATCGCGGGACGCTATGCGACCGCGCTCTACGACCTCGCCGACGAGCGTAAACTGCTCGATGCGGTGAAGTCGGACCTCGACAGTGTCGGCCAGCTGATCACGGATAGCGCCGATCTCCGCCTTCTCATCCGGTCCCCGGTCTTCACCCGCGTCCAGCAGGCTCAGGCAATCGCCGCGGTCCTCGAGCTGGCGGGCATTTCGGATCTGGTGCGGCGATTCGTCGCCGTGGTCGCCGAAAATCGCCGTCTTTTCACCCTGCCGGCGATGATCTCGGCCTACCGCGCCTTGCTTGCGGAGCGCCGTGGTGAGGTCACCGCCGAGGTGACGTCGGCGGTGCCGCTGACGGAGGCGCAATTGGCCTCGATCGACGATGTCCTGCGCCGTTCGGTCGGCGGCAAGGTGGCGATGAATACGCGCGTCGACCCCGACATTATTGGCGGGCTTATCGTCAAGGTCGGGTCGCGCATGATCGACAATTCTCTCAAGACCAAATTGCAGCGTCTCCAGCTTACAATGAAAGGGGTTAGCTGATGGAAATCCGCGCCGCCGAAATCTCCGCGATTCTGAAGGAACAGATCGCCGGGTTTGACAAGGAAGCCGATGTCGCCGAGGTCGGCCAAGTGTTGTCCGTCGGCGACGGCATCGCCCGCGTCTATGGCCTCGACAAGGTTCGCGCCGGCGAGATGGTCGAGTTCGCGGACGGCACCAGGGGCATGGCGCTCAACCTCGAAACCGACAACGTCGGTATCGTCATCTTCGGCGACGACCGTAATATTGGGGAAGGCGATTTGGTCAAGCGCACCGGCGCCATCGTCGAGGTGCCGACCGGACGAGCCTTGCTCGGCCGCGTCGTCGATGCCCTCGGCAACCCGATCGACGGCAAGGGTCCGCTCGGCGAGGTCGAGATCAAACGGGTCGAAGTCAAGGCCCCCGGAATCATTCCGCGTCAGTCGGTCCACGAGCCGATGCAGACCGGCCTCAAGGCCATCGACGCCCTGATCCCAGTCGGTCGCGGGCAGCGCGAATTGATCATCGGCGACCGTCAGACCGGCAAGACTGCGATCGCCATCGATACGTTCCTCAATCAGAAATCGATCAATGTCGGCGACGACGAATCGAAGAAGCTTTATTGCATCTATGTCGCCATCGGCCAAAAGCGCTCGACGGTGGCGCAGATCGTCAAGACACTCGAGGACAACGGGGCGATGGAATACTCGGTGGTCATCGCGGCCACCGCTTCCGAGCCCGCGCCGCTGCAATTCCTGGCCCCCTACACGGGCTGCACGATCGGCGAGTATTTCCGCGACAACGGCATGCATGCGGTGATCGTCTACGACGATCTGTCGAAGCAGGCGGTCGCCTATCGTCAGATGTCGCTGTTGCTGCGCCGGCCGCCGGGACGCGAGGCCTATCCCGGCGACGTCTTCTATCTCCATTCCCGGTTGCTCGAACGGGCCGCCAAGATGAACAAGGATTTCGGCAGCGGCTCCCTGACCGCGCTGCCTATCATCGAGACTCAGGCCAACGATGTTTCCGCCTACATCCCGACCAACGTGATTTCGATCACCGACGGCCAGATCTTCCTCGAGACCGATTTGTTCTTCTCCGGTGTCCGCCCGGCCCTGAATGTCGGCCTTTCGGTGAGCCGCGTCGGCTCGGCCGCGCAGGTCAAATCGATGAAACAGGTCGCCGGCAAGATCAAGCTGGAGCTCGCGCAATACCGCGAAATGGCGGCCTTCGCGCAGTTCGCCTCGGATCTCGACGCGGCGACACAGCGGCTCCTGAGCCGCGGCGCGCGGCTGACCGAGGTTCTCAAGCAGGATCAGTATTCGCCGCTGCCGGTCGAGGAACAGGTGGTCGTTATCTATGCCGGCGTGAACGGCTATCTCGACAACATCGAGATCGCGGGCATCGTCGACTACGAACAGGCGCTGCTGCGCGAGGTACGGGCGAGCGGCCAGGATCTGTTGAAGGCAATCCGCGACGCTGGGGAACTGAGTGACGAGACCGAGGGCAAGCTCAAGGACTTCATCGACGCGTTCACGAAGAACTACGTCTAGACCCGCGATCGTTTCGAAAAGCCGGTAGCAGCGCCCATGGCCAGCCTCAAAGACCTCCGTATTCGGATCAATAGCGTCACTTCGACGCGCAAGATCACGTCGGCCATGAAAATGGTCGCCGGCGCGAAGCTGCGCCGGGCCCAGGAGCACGCCGAGGCGGCGCGGCCCTATGCTGAGCGCATGGAAACCGTTCTGAGCTCGTTGGCGGCCAGCGCCAAAGACAAGCCGGAAGCGCCGCCGCTGTTGATCGGCACCGGCAAGGAAGATGTTCACCTGATTATTGTTGCGACCTCCGACCGCGGTCTGTGCGGCGGCTTCAACTCGTCCATCGTCCGCGGGGTGCGGCAGAAGATCCGGCAGCTCGAGATCGACGGCAAGACAGTCAAGCTGTTCTGCGTCGGCCGCAAGGGCCGCGACATCCTGCGCCGCGAATACGGTGGCCTGATCGTCGAAGCGATCTCCGATATCGGACGCCCGCGACTGACCTTCGACGACGCGCTCAATATTTTCGGGCGCATCCAGACGTTGTTCGAAGCCGGCGAGATCGATGTGTGCAGCATCTTCTACAACCGCTTTAAGTCGGCGATCAGTCAGTTCGTGACCGACCAACAGCTGATCCCGTTCCCGGCTCCTGAGGCCGAAGAGGACGCGGCGGCCGCAGGGCCGCAGGCGATCTATGAATACGAGCCCGAAGAAGAAGAAATACTCGTTGAACTGCTGCCGCACAATCTTTCGACGCAGATCTTCCGCGCCCTGCTCGAGAACAACGCCAGCGAGCAAGGCGCCCGCATGACGGCGATGGACAATGCGACGCGCAACGCCGGTGACATGATCGACCGGCTGACACTGCAATACAATCGCACGCGGCAGGCTCAGATCACGAAGGAGCTAATCGAGATCATCTCTGGCGCCGAGGCGATCTAGACAAACCACTTGGAAACGGAAGGCCGATTTCCGGTTAGGAGCAGGACATGGCGAAGAATATCGTAGGTCAGATTTCGCAGGTGACGGGCGCCGTCGTGGACGTCCATTTCGATGGTGATCTGCCGAAGATCCTGAATGCGCTGCACGTCGACAACGACGGCCAGTTGCTGGTCTTGGAAGTGGCGCAGCACCTCGGCGAATCGACGGTTCGCACGATTGCGATGGACACCACGGAGGGCTTGGTGCGCGGGACGGAGGTGACCGATACGGGCCTGCCGATCCAGGTTCCGGTCGGTCCCGAGACGCTGGGACGCATTCTCAACGTCATCGGCGAGCCGGTCGACGAGCGCGGCCCGGTCAACGCCAAGATGAAGCTACCGATCCACCGCGACGCGCCGAAACTCACCGACCAGTCGACCGAGGCCGAGATTCTGGTCACCGGAATCAAGGTCGTGGATCTCCTGGCGCCCTATGCGAAGGGCGGCAAGATTGGCCTGTTCGGCGGCGCCGGGGTCGGCAAGACCGTCATCATCATGGAGTTGATCAACAACATCGCCAAGGCTCACGGCGGCTATTCGGTGTTCGCCGGTGTCGGCGAACGGACGCGTGAGGGCAACGACCTCTATCACGAGATGATCGAATCTGGCGTTATCAACCTCGACGGCGAGGGCTCGAAGGCGGCGCTCGTCTATGGCCAGATGAACGAGCCCCCGGGGGCCCGCGCCCGGGTCGGCCTGTCCGGCCTGACCCTGGCCGAGTACTTTCGCGATGAAGAGGGCCAGGATGTCCTGCTCTTCATCGACAACATTTTCCGATTCACCCAGGCCGGTTCCGAGGTTTCGGCCCTGCTCGGCCGAATCCCATCGGCGGTCGGATACCAGCCCACCCTGGCGACCGACATGGGTATTCTGCAGGAACGGATCACGACCACTCAGAAGGGGTCGATCACCTCGGTCCAGGCTATCTATGTGCCGGCCGACGATCTGACCGACCCGGCACCGGCAACCTCGTTTTCGCATCTTGATGCGACCACGGTGCTGTCACGGCAGATCGCGGAGCTCGGCATCTACCCGGCGGTCGATCCCCTCGATTCGACGTCGCGCATGCTCGATCCGCGGGTTGTCGGCGATGAGCATTACGCGTGCGCCCGCGATGTCCAGGTCGTCCTCCAGCGTTACAAGGCGCTCCAGGATATCATCGCCATTCTCGGCATGGACGAACTGTCGGAAGAGGACAAGCTGATCGTCGCTCGGGCCCGAAAGATGCAACGCTTCCTGTCCCAGCCGTTCCATGTCGCCGAGGTCTTCACCGGCTTCCCCGGCGTGTTCGTCAACTTGGAAGACACGATCCAGGGCTTTCGCGCGATTGTCGAAGGGGAATACGACGACCTCCCCGAATCGGCGTTCTATATGGTCGGCACCATTCAGGAAGCGATCGACAAGGCGAAGCGCATCGCGGCCGAGGCGGCGTAGCGGAGGCGAATGTGGCCGACAAGGTATCCTTCGAACTCGTGTCGCCGGCCCGGCTCCTCATGTCGGAGGAGGTCGATATGGTGGTCATTCCCGGCGCCGAAGGCGATTTCGGCGTACTGCCGGAACATGCCCCCTTGGTGTCCTCGATACGGCCCGGGATCATCAATGTCTATCAGGGCAACGACGTGGTCCAACGGATTTTCGTCGCCGGCGGCTTTGCCGAGGTGACGCCGGAGCGGTGCACGGTTTTGGCCGAGGAGGCGGTGGCGATCGAGGACATCGAGATTGCGCCGGTGGAAGAGGACCTCAGCCACGCCCGGGACGACCTCAAGGATGCCACCGAGGAGGCCGAAACCCGCGCCGTAGAGCGCCGGATCGCCATTGGCGAAGCAAAGATTGCGGCCGCCCAAAGCCGCTAGTTGTGAGCGCCTAGAGCCGTGGAAATAGCTCGCGAATCGCATTTTAATTGTTACCTAGGGTAGGGGTCCTTTCGGCGCGTGCGCTGGTCCTGTTGACAGTGTGGGTTAAGCCGGTCGCCAAACGAGCAAAAGGGGCAGGTAGGGCATGAAGTATTGGACCTTGGAGGACATCGATTGGGAGCGGTTCGATGCGTCTAAGGTCGACTCCGACCTGTTGAAGGTCGTCAAGGCCGCGAGCTTGGTCGAGTACAACGGCGGCGATTACGCAACCTACCTCTGCAACGTCTTCCACGACGACGCGGATTTCAAACAAGCAGTCATTGCCTGGGCCGAGGAAGAGGTGCAGCACGGGCGCGCGCTTGGACGCTGGGCCGAATTGGCCGATCCGGATTTCGATTTCGAAGCCAGATTCAGGCGATTCACCGATGGCTATCGGCTGCCGCTCGACGCGACGGCGTCGGTCCGCGGCACGCGCGCCGGCGAATTGGTCGCTCGTTGCATTGTCGAGACCGGCACCAGCTCCTACTACACGGCGCTGGCCGAGGCCGCCGAAGAGCCGGTGCTGAACCAGCTCTGCAAGAACATCGCCGGCGACGAGTTCCGTCATTACAAGCTGTTCTACACCCACATGAACCGGTACCTCGAACGCGACCGTATCGGACGTCTGCGCCGCCTTATGGTCGTTCTGGGGCGGATCAACGAATCCGAGGACGACGAACTGGCCTACGCCTACTACGCCGCCAACGCCGGCCCCGACGAGCCCTATGAGCGGCGGCGCTATACCCGCGCCCACGCTCGCCGCGTCTATCGCGTCTATCGCAAGCAGCACTTGGAGCGGATGGTGTCGATGAGCTTCAAGGCCGCCGGCATCCGGCGCCGGGAACCGGTGGCGCAGGCCCTGGCCGGGCTCAGCTATCGCATTGTGAGCGCCCGCGTCGCGCGGCTCGAACGGGCCGACGCCTGATCGCCTGGCGTACCGGCGGCCAATTGGCGCCGATCCAATTCATTTCCCGCCTACGGCACCGCGGCACTCGTTGACGATCGGTTGGAACTCCGCGACCACTTGGCGGTAGACCTTACGTTTGAAAGGGACGATCAGCGTCGTTAGCTGCTCCAACGGCGCCCATTTCCAGGCCACGAATTCGGGGTGCTCGGTTTCGATTTGGATGTCGGCGTCGGAGCCTTTGAATTTCGCCAGGACCCACTTCTGCTCCTGTCCGCGGTAGCGGCCCCCCCACGCCTTGCCGATCAAGTCATCGGGGAGGTCATAGGCGTACCATTCGGTGGTTTCGGCGAGAATCTCGGCCTTGACCGTTCCAATCTCTTCCCGCAACTCGCGAAGCGCCGCCTGCGCCGGCGTCTCGCCGTCGTCGATGCCGCCTTGAGGCATTTGCCAGGAATCGCCCGGCAGGTCGCGACGTTGGGCGACCAACACGTGCCCCGTATCATTGACCAGCATGATTCCGACGCACGACCGATAGGGTAGTGAATCCTTGTTCGGCGTCATTGCGCGGTCGCGGCGGCCGGCGTCAATCGATGGCTCGGATCGCCCACCTACTGAACATTGGCCGCACGGAACAGTTGGAGGCCCCTGATCAGGTCGATCGCGCGGGAGAGCTGGTAGTCTTCGATGAAAGCGTCGTCGTCGTCGGTCTCGGCCGCTTTGTCGCTGCCATCGTCGGCGTCTTCGCTCGCACCCGCGTCCGCGTCGTCCCCGGTTTCCCCGGTTTCGTCCTTGGCCGCCTCGTCATCGTGTTCCACGCCTTCGCCATTTGCGCCGGGGTTTTCAAGGCGCCCGCGCAAATCCTCCTCGCGCCGCGTCGCCGCCGTATCGACGCGCTCGATACGCGCGCGCTCGATGGTGATGTCGGGGACGATGCCGGTCGCCTGGATCGACGTTCCCGAGGGTGTGTAATAACGCGCCGTGGTCAGGCGCATGGCACCGTGGGAGCCGAGCGGCACGATGGTCTGAACCGAGCCCTTGCCGAAGGAACGCGTGCCGAGAACGATCGCGCGGCCATGGTCCTGGAGGGCGCCGGCCACGATCTCCGACGCCGATGCCGAGCCCCCGTTGATCAGGACGACCATCGGCAGGCCGTGCGCCAGATCTCCTTCATCCGCGTTGTAGCGCTGAATATCTTCGCTTAGCCGGCCGCGGGTCGAGACGATTTCTCCCTTGTCGATAAAAGCGTCGGAAACCTCGATCGCCTGATCGAGCAATCCGCCCGGGTTGTTGCGCAGATCCAGAACGATACCCGCTATATCCTCGCCGAGTTCTTCGTCCAATTCTTCCAGCGCCTCGCTGAGGCCGTCGTCGGCGTGCTCGTTGAAGGCGGTAATCCGGATATATCCGACATTGCCCTCGGCGCGGCTGCGCACCGATTCGATAGTGATCACCGCCCGCGTTATCGTCAGATCGAAGGGCTCCTCGCCCTCGCGGCGGATCGTGACCGTAAGGTCGGTTCCGACCGGGCCGCGCATTTTCTCGACCGCCTCGCTCAAGCTGAGGCCGAGAACCGATTCGCCTTCCAAGTGGGTTATGAAATCACCGGGCTGGACCCCGGCCTGGGCCGCCGGCGTGTCATCGAGCGGCGAGACGACCTTGACGAATCCACTGTCGAGCGTGACCTCGATCCCGAGGCCACCGAACTCGCCCTTGGTCTGGACTTGCATTTCCTCGAAATTCTTTGCGTCCATATAGCTCGAATGAGGGTCCAGCGATTGCAGCATGCCATTGATGGCCGACTTCACCAGCTCCTCGTCGGTGACTTCCTCGACATAGTCGGAGCGCACCCGCTCGAACACGTCGCCGAACAGGTTGAGCTGGCGATAGGTGTCGGCGCCGTCTTCCTGGGCGTCGCTGGCGGCGACGTGAAATACGACGATTAAGGCAATCCATACGGCGCTTGTCGCCGCGATCCACTTGTGACGCATCATCCGTTTTCCTTGCGCTTGAGCACGATTAGCCAGGGCGAGGGGTTGATCGGTTGCCCGTCCCGGCGAAGTTCAACATAAAGATTCGGCTTTTCATTGTCGGAACGGCCCATGGTTCCCACCGGCTCTCCGGCGAGCACCCATTGTCCGACTCCGCCGACGATACGGTCGAATCCTGCCAAAAGACTATGATATCCGTCGCTGTGTTCAATGATCAAGATGAGCCCATAGTCGCGAAACGGTCCGGCATAGACGATTTCGCCATCGAACGGTGCGACCACCTGGGCCCCGGCGCGGGTTTCGATCCTGATTCCCCGACTGGTTCTGTCATAGGGAATTTCCGCGCCATAGTGCTGAATTATCCGGCCGTGAACCGGCAGATCGATGCGGCCGCGCGCGCCGGCAAAGCTGCGGATAGCGGGCGCCGGAGCACGGGCCGGCTTGAGCGAAGGGGTCTCCGGCGCCGCCGCGTCGAGCTCGCGGAGGAAAGCGCTCAGATCCTTTGCCTTTTTCGCCAGCGCCGCGTTGCGCTCGGCGAGTTTCCTGGCCCGCCCCAGTGTGGCGGCGCGAAGCGTGCCGATTTCCGTCAGCAGCCGCTCGATTCCCAGTCGTTCCGCCTCCTGCGTGGCCAACCGATCGCGGTGGCTCTCCCGGGTTTCGGCGATCTCGGCGCGGACGAGATTAAGCTCGGCAAGCTGCGCCGCGAGCTCACCGGCTTGCGTCTGCAGAACCGGCACGATCGCCCGCAACAGTAGGCCGCTTCGCAGCGTTTCGGTCGGCGACAGGCGAACGGCAACCAGCGAATCGGGAGGATGCAGGCCGAGACGCTGCAACGCCATCAGCGCCTCGCTGACCTGGGCGTGGCGTGCGGCGAGCCGCTCCGAAAGCTGGCTTTCCTGGTCGATCAATATGGCCTGCCTGGCTTCGATATCATCGAGGGCCTGTTCCGCCTCCTGAACCCGTTGCGCCATGGCGACCGATTGCGCCCGCAGCGCGGTTATCCGGGCCTCGATCTTGTCGGTCTCCGCCTTCAGTTCGGCCGCCTGTCCACGGCCGGCGACGATGTCGCCCTCGACCTCGCGCAAGGATGACCGTTCGTCGGCGGCGGCGCCACCGGCGACGAACATGATCATTAGGACGGCAAGGAGCGGTTTCATGGCGATTCGATCATTAGGCGGCGGCTTCGGCCAAATTGCGGGAGCCGCTGGTGACCAGCAGCGAACGGCCCGACATCGCGGCCGGCTGGCCGATCGCCATCAGCGCGAGGACGGTCGGCGCAACATCGGCCAAACAGCCCGATTCGAGATTGACCACATCCGCGGGCCCGTTGACCAAGATGCACGGGACCGGGTTCCGGGAGTGGGCGGTATGGGGCTGGTTGCCGGCGTCATCGCGCATCATTTCCGCGTTGCCATGGTCAGCCGTGATGAGCAGGACGCCGCCCGCTCTTGCGATTGCCGCGTCAACCCGTCCAAGGCAGCCATCGACCGTCTCCACCGCAAGGATCGCGGCGTCGAGATTGCCGGTGTGCCCGACCATATCTGTATTGGCGTAGTTGACGACGATAAAATCGAATTGACCGCTGTCGATCGCGTCGATCAACCGGTCGGTGACTTCCGGTGCCGACATTTCCGGCTGAAGATCGTACGTCGCGACCTTCGGCGACGGCACCAGGATGCGCTGCTCGCCGTCGAACGGTGTCTCGCGGCCACCATTGAAGAAGAAGGTTACGTGGGCGTATTTTTCGGTTTCGGCAATGCGCAGCTGGGTGCGGCCGTTGTCGGCGACGATCTGCCCCAGCGTGTCGACAGGTTGCTGGGCGGGGAACACCGCACCGAGGAACCGGTTGAGCGCCTCCGAATATCCGACCATGCCGACAGCGTTGGAGAAAGCCGTCACCTGCGCCCGCGGGAAGGCGTCGAAATTCGGATCGAGGAGTGCGGTCAGGAGTTGGCGAACCCGATCGGCCCTGAAATTCGCCATGACGATACCGTCGCCGTCGTCGCACCCGGCGTAATCGCCGATCACCGTCGGTTCGACGAATTCATCTCCACGGCCGGCATCGTAGGCCGCCGCGATCGCCGCAATGGGGTCGTCGGCATGGGCGCCGGCGCCCGCAACGATGGCCTCATAGGCCGGTGCCACTCGGTCCCAACGACTATCCCGATCCATGGCGTAGTAACGGCCACAAATTGTGGCGATCCTAAGACCATCGAGGTCCGAAGTATCGTCGATGAACCGGCGCAAAAATTCAGCCGCGCTGCGCGGCGGGGTATCGCGGCCATCGAGAATCGCATGGACGCGGACCGGGATTTCGGCATCGCAAAGAATCCGCGCCAGTTCGGTAATATGGCCCTGGTGCGAGTGAACGCCGCCCGGCGACATCAGGCCGATCAGGTGAACCGTTCCGGCGCATCGCTTCATCCGCTCGGCGAACGTTGCCAGGACCGTATTTCGGGCGAGGCTGCCATCGGCGATGGCGACGTCGATCCTCGGCAGATCCTGAAGCACGACGCGCCCCGCTCCCAGATTCATATGGCCGACTTCGGAATTGCCCATTTGGCCGGTCGGCAAACCGACCTGCTCGGCCGACGCATCGAGCTGGGAATGGGGGCAAGACGCCACAAACCGGTCCCAGACCGGCGTGCGGGCGAGCGCGATCGCGTTGTCGGCGGTCGCCGATCTTTCGCCCCAACCGTCAAGGACACACAGAACGGCGGGCCATTGTGGACTGGCAGTGTTCATCGTGCCCGTTATATAGGCCGTTTTACCAACCGGCGGTACCCCATGCGGAACCGATTTCCAAGCGCCTCGGAAGCCTATTCAATCGCGGTGATAGGGATGGTTGGCGAGGATTTGCTGGGCGCGATAGAGCTGCTCGGCGAGCAGGGCGCGAACCAGGAGATGGGGCCACGTCGCCTTGCCGAAGGACAGCACGAGATCGGCGCGGCGGCGAATCCGATCGTCGAGCCCATCGGCTCCGCCGACGGCGAAGGCGATGTCGCGTTGTCCGTTATCCCGCCACTGACCGATCCGCTGCGCGAAAGCGCTGCTGGTCAGAGCCTGGCCGGTTTCATCGAGGGCCACGGTAATTGCCGCCTCGGGCAGCGCGGCAAGCAAGAGGCCGCATTCTCTTTGGCGCCGCGCCTTGCTTGTGCCGCCGCGCCGATCCTCGACCTCGCGCGCAGTCACGGTCCAGGTCAAGCGGCCGATATAGTGTTCGTAGAGTGTCTTTTCCGGGCCTGAGCGCAAGCGCCCGACCGCTGTGATCAGGATCCGCATTCGGGATTAGCCTCGGGACGACGGAAGAATGGTGCTAGGCCATCGCTTCGGTCACCCGCTCCGGCTCCGGTAGGGCCATGCCCCACATTTTTTCGAGGTTGTAGAAGGCACGCACCTCGGGCCGGAAGATATGCACGACGACATCCCCAGCATCGACCAGCACCCAGTCGCCTTGTTGCCTGCCCTCGGTGGAGACCAGGCGTCGCGCTTCGTGTTTCAATTTCTCGATGAGATGCTCGGCTATTGCGCCGACATGGCGCCGTGAACGCCCGCTGGCGATGATCATGTGATCGGCATAGTTGGTCTTGCCTTCGAGGTCGATGACGACAATGTCCTCTGCCTTGTCTTCATCGAGCGACTTTGTGACCACGTCGAGAAGCATATCGTCATCCGACGCGGACTTGTCGATATGGACTATGACTGTCTCCTCCTTTGGTTATCGTCCTCATCGCGCCGTGCGGCGCGTATTGCGGTGGCGGAGGCGGCATGCATCGGCCCGGCAATGAACGTCCATGCCGGCGGAAACCGATCAGCTAAGTAATGAGATGCTTCGGGTCGCAACCGATAATCCGCGTACCGTTGTGCCACCTTGCCAACCATCGCCCTCAAAGAATACGTGGGGCGCGCCAAAACCGCAACCGGGACGGTTGCCATGACGGTTTCCCAATGGTGCCAGTCCGGCAGTTGAATCAAATTGTCGGCACCCATCAGCCAGACGAAGCGGATTCGTGGCATGCGCAGACGCATGACGGTTAGGGTATCGGCGGTGAATCGGGTGCCGAGGTGCGCTTCGATGTCGGTGACGACGATCCGTCGATCGCTTCCGGCAACCGCCCACGCCTCGGCCATGCGGACCGCCATGGGCGCGGTCGCATCCGGCGGTTTCAGCGGATTCTGCGGCGAAACCATCCACCAGATCTGATCGAGATCGAGACGATGCAATGCGAGGCGGCTGATATGGAGATGGCCGCGATGAGCCGGATTGAACGAACCGCCGAGAATCCCGACCTTCCTGTCCGCGGTTCGCGCCGCCAAGTCGTAGACCGTATCCACGCCGGAATCAGGGTCGAATATGGCCGGTTCCACGCACGACGTATTTGAAGCTGGTCAATTGCTCGGCGCCAACCGGGCCGCGCGCATGAAGACGATCGGTGGAGATCCCGATCTCGGCGCCCATGCCGAACTCGCCGCCATCGGCGAATTGCGTGGAGGCATTGTGAAGGACGATGGCGCTGTCGACCTCGGCCAAGAAGCGCGCCGCGGCATCGGCGTCCTCGGTGACGATCGAATCGGTGTGATGGGAGCCATAGCGCTCGATATGGGCCAGCGCCCCATCGATGTCGTCGACGACGCGAATCGAGACGATGGCATCGAGATACTCGGTCGACCAATCTTCCTCCGACGCCGGACTGACGCGCGGGTCGCATTGTTGCACTTCGTTGTCGCCACGTACCGCGCACCCCGATTCGAACAATGCTTTAAGGATCGGCGACAGGTGCCGATCCACCGCACCGCGGTCGACCATAATTGTCTCGGCGGCGCCACAGATGCCGGTGCGGCGCATTTTGGCGTTTACGACGATATCGCGGGCCATTTCCGGGTCGGCCGCGGCATGGACATAGACGTGACACAGCCCTTCGAGATGGCCGATGATCGGAATACGGCTTTCCGCCGCAACACGCTCGATCAGGGATTTACCGCCGCGCGGCACGATGATGTCGATAACCCCACGCATGGTCAGCATTTCACCAACCGCGGCGCGGTCGGTCGTCGGCACCATTTGAATGGCCGTCTCGGGCAGGCCGGTTATCCGTAGTCCGTGCTGGAGGCAGGCGGCGATCGCGGTTGACGAATGAAAGCTCTCCGAACCGCCGCGCAGAATGGTCGCGTTGCCGGACTTGAGGCACAGGCTGCCGGCGTCGGCGGTTACGTTCGGACGCGATTCGTAAATGATGCCGATGACACCCAACGGCACACTGACCCGACTGATCACGAGGCCGTTGGGCCGCTGCCATTCGGCCAGCGTCCGGCCGACCGGGTCGGGCAGGTCGGCCACCGCCTCCAGCCCGTCCGCCATTGCCCCGATGCGGTCCGGGTCGAGCTTCAAGCGGTCGAGAAAGGCGGCGGTCGTACCGCGCGCTACGGCTGCGGAGACGTCCCTGGCATTGGCCGCCAGTATGACCTCGCGATCGCCGCGAACGGCTGTCGCCGCCGCACGCAACGCCTGCGACTTGGCCGCGGCGTCGGCACTCGACAACGCGCGTGCCGCGACGCGGGCGGCAGCGCCCAATCGGTGCATGATGTCGCGTATGTCGTCTCGGGTTTCGGCCTGAACCGCCGTCATCTTCCGATCCTTTCAGCTCAGTACCAGATCGTCGCGGTGAACCATTTCGTCTCGTCCACGGTAGCCCAGGAGGCCCTCGATTTCATCGCTTTTGTGGCCGGCGATGAGGTGGGCCTCGGTGGCGGCGTAGGCGGCAAGGCCGCGGGCGATTTCGTTGCCGGCGCGGTCATGGACGATGATGGCATCGCCGCGTTCGAAATCTCCGCGGATCTCGACGACACCTGCCGGGAGCAGGCTCTTGCCGCTGCTCAGCGCCTTTACGGCGCCGTCATCGACGATCATCGCACCGAGCGGATTGAGCACGCTCGCGATCCATTTCTTACGCTGGGTCCGTGAGTTGGCCCCGGGCAGGAACCAGGTGTGGCGTTCCGACCGATCGACCTCGGCCAGGGCATGAGGTGCACGACCGTCGACGATGACCATCCGGCAGCCGGCGTTGAGCGCGATTCGCGCCGCCTGAATCTTGGTGACCATGCCGCCCGAACTCATGCCGACGGGCGCGGTGCCGGCCATGGCTTCGATCTCCGGCGTAATTGCCCGCACCACGGGTATCGGCTCGGCGGACGGGTCGCGCCGCGGATCGGTGGTATAGAGCCCGTCGATATCGGTCATCAGGACCAGTGTATCGGCGCTGATCATTTGGGCGACGCGGGCCGCGAGGCGGTCATTGTCGCCGACCCGGATCTCCTCCGTCGCGACCGTGTCGTTTTCGTTTATGATCGGGACGGCGCCGAGCCGGAGCAGCGTCTCCAAGGTATTGCGCGCGTTGAGGTGGCGCCGGCGACGTTCGGTATCCTCTAGGCTGAGCAGAGCTTGGGCCACCCGCAGGTTGTGGCGAGCGAGGCTATCCTGGTAAGCGTGGGCGAGGCGGATTTGGCCAGCCGCGGCCGCGGCCTGCTTCTCTTCGAGGCGCAGTCGTGCGCCGGCCAGTCCCAAATCGCGCCGCCCCGCGGCGATCGCGCCGGAGGATACGATGACGACCTCTTGCCCCTTGCCGCGGCCGGCGGCGATGTCGTCGGCGAGGGCATCCAGCCAGTCGTTTCGGATGCGTCCGGTATCATCATCGACGAGAAGGGCCGAGCCGATCTTGACGACGAGCCGCCGGCTATCGGCGAGACAATGGGCCTTCTCCGCCATCGTCATGGCTGCCAACAACCCGCCGCGACCGGTTCCTGCCGATCGCGCAAATTCTGAATCACCGCGAGGAGCTTCGCCATCAACTCCTTTACGCCTCTACCGGTGGCCGCGGAAAAGACCTCGATCGAGGTGCCGGCAGCGGTGGCGAGCATTGCGCAGCGTTCGATTTCATCCTGTTTCGACAACAGATCGCACTTTGACAGCGCGACCAGCGACGGCTTATCGGCCACTCCGGCGCCGTACGCGGCGAGCTCGTCGCGGACCGTTCGATAGTCGGCGACAGGGTCATCCGATATCCCGTCAACGAGATGAAGCAGAACCTGGCATCGCTCGATATGGCCCAGAAAACGGTCGCCCAGGCCCTTGCCGTCATGGGCCCCCTCGATCAATCCGGGGAGGTCGGCCAGGACAAAGCTTTCGCCGCCGGCATCGACCATGCCGAGTTGGGGGTGGAGGGTGGTAAACGGGTAGTCGGCGATTTTCGGCCGCGCCCGGGAGACCGCCGAGAGCAAGGTCGACTTGCCGGCGTTGGGTAGGCCGATGAGACCGGCCTCGGCGATGAGTTTGAGCCGTAACCATAGCCAGCGCTCCTCGCCGGACTCGCCGGGATCGAATTGTCGCGGTGCCCGATTGGTCGACGACTTGAACCGCGTATTGCCGCGACCGCCGCGACCGCCGCGCGCCAGAATCTCGCGCTGCCCGATTTCGGTGAGATCGGCGACCAAGGTTTCGCGGTCATCTTCGATGATCTGGGTTCCGCCCGGCACTTCGATAACAACGTCGGCCCCGTCGGCGCCGGTTCGGTTGCGGCCCATTCCGTGGTGCCCGCGCTCGGCCTTGAAATGCTGGCGATAGCGAAAGTCGATTAACGTGTTGAGCCCTTCGACACAAACCACCACGACGTCGCCGCCTCGGCCGCCGTCGCCGCCGTCCGGGCCGCCGAACTCGATGAATTTCTCGCGACGGAAACTAACGCAGCCGGCTCCGCCGTCGCCACTACGGACGAAGATCTTCGCTTGGTCGAGGAACTTCATTCGATTGCGCTCTCAAGCCGCCGGCGCCATCTGTCAAAAAAAATCGGGGGAAGGCCAAGCCGTTCCCCCGATCATGTTCATCAAGTCGGGAGCGTCTATGACGACGGTGGTACCACCGACACAAATGTTCGATCATTTGCCCGGCGCGTGAATTTCACGACGCCATCGGCCAAAGCAAACAAAGTATGATCCCGTCCCAGGCCCACATTCTCGCCGGCATGGAATTTGGTGCCACGCTGACGGATGATGATATTGCCGGCGATGACGGCCTGTCCGCCATACTTCTTTACCCCCAACCGCCGTCCGATCGAATCTCGGCCGTTGCGGGAGCTTCCGCCTGCTTTCTTGTGAGCCATCTCTTTCTCCTACTCGGCTAGCGCTTCTTCTTCGCCGCCGTCTTTTTCTTCGCGACCTTCTTCTTGGCCGCGGTCTTCTTCTTCGCGACCTTCTTCTTCGCCGCGGTCCTCTTCGTCGCCTTTTTCGCTGCCATGAAATCCTCCTATTCTGTGCCCTTAGGTGCAGATGTCGATTTTGCCGCAGGCTTTCCGACCACCGCCTTTTTGGCCGCGGTCTTCTTAGCCGCTGCCGTCTTAGCAGCAGCTTTCTTAACAGCCGGTTCCTTTCCAGCCGAATCCGGGGAGGTTGATTGCGTAGCCGCCGCCTTGGGCGCGGCCTCGGACTTGGCCGCCGCCGTCTTCTTGGCAGCGCCCTTCTTGAAACCCTCGGGAACGATCTCGGTAATGCGAATTGTCGTCAGCTGCTGGCGATGGCCATTCTTGCGCCGATAGTTCTTGCGGCGCTTCTTCTTGAAGATGACGACCTTCTCGTCCTTGATCTGCTCGACCACGGTACCGCGAACGCCGGCACCTTCGATGCCCGGCGTGCCGATGGTGCGCGCGGAACCATTATCGATCGCGAGGATGTCGTCGAATTCGACAACCGCGCCGGCGTCGCCGAGGAGTTTCTCCACAACGATCACTTGGTCCTGCGCGACCTTGTATTGCTTCCCGCCTGTCTTGATGACTGCGAACATGTCCGATCAACCTTTGGGGATATATATAAATAGCGAACAGACTGAGAGTGCAAGCAGTCTGTTTGCAGAGCGGCGGCACTATAGCGGCCGCGCAACGCGAGTCAACCCGCAACAACGAGCATCGGACAACGATGTGATTGCGGTGCCAAGGCCTTTCGATTAGGGTGCGCGCCGGCTCCGGAAAGGCGCGCCGGCCAAGACCAATCACAGTCCGCGGAGGGGTGCCGGAGTGGTCGAACGGGGCGGTCTCGAAAACCGTTGTACGCTTAGGCGTACCGTGGGTTCGAATCCCACCCCCTCCGCCAATTTCCCCTCGGTGCCAAGCGCTTGGGGTAAGACACCTTTAAGTGAACCGAGTGTGAACTTCGTACTCCGCTCATGATTTGCAAACAATCTGCAAACCATGACGGCACGAAGGGGCGATTTATGGAGGATGCGGGGCAGAAGAAGAACGCCGAAAAGCATCTTGAGCAAATTGCGTGACGATATCTGTGCCGAGGCTAGGATGCGGTTTACGAAAGCCAGTGGTCTGACTCCATCCGAAAAGGTTTTATCCAACCTTTGCGATCGTTCCTTTCTTTCGTTCTGGAGCTATCCGAATCTGTATCGTGCGGTGGCCAAGGAGCTGTGCGACCTCTTGGTGGTGTTTGGCGATGATATTGTTATCTTTTCCGATAAGTCTTGCGCCTATCCGGACAGCGGTGATGCCGCGCTAGATTGGAGCCGATGGTATCGTCGCTCAATCGCTAGATCCGCACACCAGATTCATCGGGCCGAAAATTGGGTCCAGAAATCACCCGAACGCATTTTTCTCGATGCAAAATGCGCCAGGCCACTGCCAATAGTGCTCCCGCCGGGGACGAACCTGCGGGTTCATCGTGTCTGCATTGCCCTTGGAGCATCGGATCGAGCGATGGCTGAAACCGGCCGACGAGACGTGACTATCTCGGCAATCGCCGAGGACGACAGTGAGCGCTTCACAGTTGGAAAGATCAATGCCGCCCAGGGGCTCGTTCATGTCTTCAACGAGATTACTCTGCCTATCGTTCTATCTGAGCTTTCGACGACTGCCGACTTCCTCGACTACTTGCGAAAGAAGGAGGCGCTTTTCGATTCAGGGCGATTTGCGTTTGCGGAGTCAGAGCTGGACCTCTTGGGCTACTTCCTTTGGCACAATCGCGAGTTCCCTATTCCCAGTTCAACCCCATTCCGGCTCGAGCCGAACCTTTGGCAGCAAGTTGAGGCTGACGCACAGTTCCTTGCCGCACGCGAGGAGAACGAGATTTCCTTCCTCTGGGACGGCCTTATCGGATATTTGACAAATTTGTACATGAATGAGGATCTTGGGCAGGGCAACGAGATAGCGATCACCGACTACGAACGGGCGGTCCGGGTAATGGCCGGTGAGACTCGTTTCTCGCGGCGATTGCTCGCGAAATGGATTCTTGAACGCGTGGAACGAGCAAGAGATGGTTATATCGGCAGCTGTTTTCCGTCGCCTCAAGAAGACGTGCTTTATGTGCTTCTCGTGGGTCCCGGGGACCGGGGTCAGGACCATGCCAGGTATCGCAAAGCGAGGTCCGAGCAATTGCACGCCCGTTGCATCGCCGGTAAGGCGACTATGCCGGACAGACGTTTTATTGTAGGCATCGCGCTTGACGCGCGCGGCGTGCAAGGGAGTTCCGAGGATTTCATCTATTTGGACACAGAAGAATGGACGAAGAAGGCACTCGAGAACGCCGAACAGCTTCGCCAGGAATGGGGCTATATCGTTGAAGGAATGGCGCAGATGGTCGAGGTTGCGGAAGCAGAGTATCCTGGCACCGAAGCCTAGCTCAGCCCAGGTAAGAATCAATCAAGGAGGCGAGGTGACTAGCAGGCTGCTGAAAAAGTCCTCGCGTTGTTTCTAGGAGAGTGATTCCCTGTTTGCGGAGAACAGGGAGGCGTTGATGCGTTGTGAGGACAGAAGGAGCGGCGCGCTTTTCAGCTATGTTGATCTTGAGGAGCGTGTTCCGGAAGGCCATCCGCTGCGGCTGATCCGTGAGGTTGTGAACGCCGTTCTTGTGGGTTTGTCGGCGGATTTTGCGGTGGTCTATTCGCACAGGGGCCGCCCGTCGATCGCACCCGAGAAGCTGCTTCGGGCTCTGCTGCTGCAGGTCTTTTATTCAATCCGTTCGGAACGCCAGTTGATGGAGCAGTTGGACTTCAATCTGCTTTACCGCTGGTTCGTCGGTCTCGGCGTTGATGAGGCGGTCTGGGACGCGACGGTGTTTTGCAAGAACCGAGACCGGCTTCTGGAAGCGGAAATCTCCCGCAAGTTTCTGTCCGGGATTATCGCGCATGAGCGTGTGCAGGGCCTTCTGAGCCAGGATCACTTTTCGGTGGATGGAACCTTGATCGAGGCCTGGGCGTCGATGAAGTCTTTCCGCCCCAAAGAGGCTGATGGGTCAGGCAAGGACGATGGCGGCCCTGGCCAGGACCGCAATCCGGATCGAGATTTTCGGGGCCAAAGGCGCAAGAATGAGACCCATGCCAGCACCACTGATCCGGACGCGCGGCTCTATCGCAAAGGCCGTGGCAAGGAGAGCAAGCTTTGTTTCATGGGTCACGCTTTGATGGAGAACCGCAACGGCTTGGTGGTTGGCATCCTGGTGACCCGCACGAGCGGTACAGCCGAACGCGAGGCCGCCTTGGACTTGGTCGACGGCCAGGCACCTCGCGCTGGCGCCACGCTTGGCGCCGACAAGGCCTATGATGTCTGGCGCTTCAAGCAGGCGCTGAAGGAGCGGGGCTTGGTGCCCCATATGGCGCGGCGAGCCGAGGTCGGCTGGGGTGGCCACCCCATTCCAACGCCGCCCGGCTACGATCTCTCGCAGCGTCATCGCAAACGGATCGAGGAGGTCTTCGGCTGGGTCAAGACTATCGCCGGTCAGGCCAAGACCCGCTTTCGTGGGCAACCTCGTGTCGAGGCGTCCTTCACCTTCGCCGCTGCCGCCTACAACCTGATCCGCTTGCCCAGGCTCCTCGCCCAAGCGCCGCCATGACAAGGGAGATTGTCTGCGAACTGATCGGCAAATGGCGCATCACCGAAGCCGATCTCTGGGATCGTACCTTTCTCGATCTCCTGGAGCCCGCTCACATGACCTTTGAAAGTGATGGCCATGGAGATTTTGCATTCGGTTGCGTCAAGGGCGGCCTCGATTGCGAATATTCCCGTCGGATCATCTTCTTCACTTGGGAGGGCTTCGATGAAATGGACGAGGCGCGCGGTGACGGATCCGCCGAACTCGAAGATGATGGAACCCTCGAAATCGAATTCCATTTCCACCTCGGCGACGAAGCTATCCTGAAAGCGCGAAAATCGTGACTTTTTCAGCAACCTGCTAGCAGGGTGCTGAAAAAGTCGGTGAGATGGGCAGGGCTCGCAATAAAAGAATCGACACGGTGCCACTAGCGAAAAGAAAGAATCGCCCCCGGGTCATTTAGGAATCATTCTTGCTCAAATCCATGCCGGAAATAGTTTTTCAGCAGCCTGCTAGGCGGCTAGGAGGCAGCCCGCGGCGATCTGGGCGGACTGCCTAGTCTGGCCAGTTCGAGCGTGGCCAACTAGTGTTATCACTGTTTCGGATAATGAAAGGCTCTGGTTGTGGCTACGTCGGGAAAAGGCTTCCGTGGCGACGATGATGGCCGCGGGCTGCCGTTTCCCCGCAAGTTCCTGATCGGTGCGGCGATCGGGTCGGGCAATACGGCGCTCGCCGCCGAACACGGCGGGGCCGATATCCTGCTGGCGATCAACGCCGGCCGGCTGCGCAACATGGGGGCGCCCTCGATCGCCTGCATGCTACCGATCTTCGATGCTGACAACCTGACCGACCGCTTCGCCCGCGAGGAGCTGCTCGTTCAGTGCCGGATTCCGGTCCTGCTCGGCGTGAACGTCTGGGAACCAGATTTCGACCCGGTGGGCAAGGCCGAGGCGATCCGCGACGCCGGCTTCGCCGGGGCGGTCAATTTCCCCAGCTGCATGCACTATTCGCGCCCGATGCAACAACTCCTGGCGCGTGCCGGGCGTGGGATCGAGCGCGAGGTCGAGCTCCTGCGAGCGGCCCAGGATGTCGGCCTGACCTCTATGTTCTACTGCGCGACGCGGACCCAGGCACGGCTGGCGGCCGATGCGGCGATCGACCTCATCTGCTTGAACCTGGGTTGGAACGTCGGCGGCGTTTTCGGCCACCGCGGCCGGGCGACGATCGAGGAGGTCGCTACCGTGGCCCGCGAGGTCGGCCGCCTGATAAAACGTATCAACCCGGCGACGCGCTTCTTGCTCGAAGGCGGGCCAATCGTCACCGCGGAGGACCTGGGGCGAATCGTTAACCTCGCGCCGATCGACGGCTATGTCGGCGGCTCGACGATCGAGCGCATCCCGCTCGAGGTGTCGGTCGCCGATCAGATTGACCGCTTTCGCCACGCCAGCAAGCATGGCGCCGAACTTGATTCGGACGATTCCGGCCTCGTCGCCTGGGCGCGGCAGTTCGGCTTAGTCGGCACCTCGCGGCCTCATCTCGCCTTTTTGCGCCGTTTGCGGGCGCTGGCGTCGGCATCCGAGCCGGTCCTGCTGCTCGCCGAACGGGGCATCGGCGCGATGCCGGCGCTGAAGGCTTTGAGCGCCCCGAAGGGTCAGGCCCGCGCGTCGGCGATCGTCACTGTCGATGTCGCCGGCGAGGACCGACCCGTCCGGGCGCGCAATATCCTATTCGGCCACCGCGACACGATCACCCGGCGCCGGCCGGCGCTCGCCGACAGCGAGATCGGCTTGCTTGTCATTCGTGCGCCCGAGCGCCTGCCGCCGGCGACCCAGCGGCGGCTCGCCCGGGCGCTCCGCGACGGCGCCTTCCGCGCGGTCGGCACGCGGCGCCCGCTGCCGGTCGTGCCGCGGCTGGCCCTGGTCTGCGACTTTCCGGTTGCCGAGGGCCACGAAGAGGAAGCCCTTGCCGGCGCCGGACTGGAGCCCGAGCTGATCGCCCATATGACCGGCTGGACCCTGCGCCTGCCGCCGCTCCGCGAGCGCATCGACGACCTGATGACCGTGATCGAGGCGATGACCGCAGACAGCCTGAGCGTTGCCGTCGACTGGTCGCGTTTCTCGGCGGCGGCGGCCAAACAACTCCACGCTCATCATTGGCCGGGCAACGAGGCGGAATTGCGCGCCCTCCTCGGCGCGCTTGCCGACCGGTCGTGGGACGAGCCGGTTCAACCGTCCGAGCTGCTCCCGGTCCTGGAACAGGACGCCGACGCCGCGCCCGTCATCCGCACCGAGAAGGACAGCATCGTCGATGCCCTCTGGCGACACGGCTTCAACCGGACGGAGACAGCGGCCGCCCTCGGCATTTCTCGCAAGACCCTCTACAACAAGATCAAGAAGTATGGTCTCGACGGCTGAACAGGACCCACCCCGTCACACCGGCACCGGGCGGCAGATCATGCCGTCGAGGCGCTCCGGCCACAGCCGTTCGTGTTCGGCCTCCCCCGTGTTGCCGAGACCGAAGACGGGCCCCGGCCAGCCCGCAGCCGCCACGGCATTGGCGACCGCCTGGATGGCGGCGCCGCGCTGCCGCAGGGACGGGAAACCGGCGGCGAAATCGGCAACCCGCGGCAGCACGATCAAGGCGTCGGGAGCGATGTCGACTGCCGCCACCGCGTCCGCACCGTCGGCGACGACGGGGGCGATCCGGAACCCCTGGTCGCGAACGGCCGCCAACGACTGCAGCTCACGGCGGTGGTCGAGGTCGACATCGGACAGCTGGCGGGCGAATTCCTCGTCCTGCTGGGCGACGCTGGGCAAATTCGTCACCCATCGGACCCCCGCCTGGGCCAAGCGCCGCCCCTCCGATTCGACATTCAGGAACGGGCTGGCGAGAAACAGGCCGAGGATCGCGCCGTCGACCGGCGCCGAGCCCTCGGCGACGGCGTCGATAAGTCGCTTCGGACCCGCGTTGGTCGGCAGCAGAATGCTGACCTCCTCCGGCATCCCCTCCTGGCGGAACCGGGGCCCGATCGTCAAGACCGCGGCCGGAATGTCCGCCGCCGCGTCCGGGCCTCCGTGCCGCAGGACGATCCGCCATGTCATGCAATTCACCATCATCGGCCAGCCTAGCCCCCGGCCGGCCGAATTGCGACCGCGATAAGCCGTCCTTTCCGGGCATCGCGCCGCAGCCGGCCGATGTCCCACGGTCGGCAAGGGGTCGCGCCATGGCGATTCGGTCGGACCGGCCTGAGAATGACTCACGACCGAAAATGGATTCAGTCAATATATCAAATAATTTTACCCAAATTTACCCAATCGATTGATTTCGCCGGTTGCAGCGGCGGTCCCGGCGAGACAGGCTTTTCAAAGCGGAACTAACAACGCTGCAGCGGTATGGGCGCCGCCCGATCGGGGGCCCGCGCTAGCGAAATGAAGGGTGTCCGTCGCGCTGGCGACGGCGCCGCAGGGAGGGACAACGATATGCCGCATTTCGGCGCCACGCGGGAGCGCCGTGTCCGGCCTTAGGCCGGCACGGAAAACCCCATGAGGCAGTTCATCGAGCGCCATACCTTTTGGGCGATCGTGATCGCCGTTGTTGCGGCGCTTTTTCTGTGGCTGATCGCCGCGGTCTGGCCCGATTGGCTGATCGACGCCCTCGGCCGCAAGAAGACCTTCGTCAATACGCTGCTCAACGGGATCACCCTGGGCGGGCTGTATTTCCTCGTCGCCAGCGGCTTCACCCTGGTCTTCGGCCTGATGCGCAACGTCAACTTGGCGCACGGCTCGATGTATCTTCTCGGCGCCTATATCGGCTACGAGGTCGCCGAGGCCAGCGGCAATTGGTTCCTCGGCCTTGCCGCCGCCTTCGTCGCCATCGGGCTCAGCGGGATGCTGTTGCAGGTCCTCGTCTTTCGCCGCATGGAAGGGGACGATTTGCGCCAGACCCTGGTCACGATCGGCATCTCGATCATCGCCGCCGACCTGATGCTGGCGGTGTGGACCGGCACCACCTATCAGTTCCAGCCGCCGGAATGGCTGTTCGGTGCGGCCAGCCTGCCGGTGGTATCGGTAATCAAGGCCTCGGGCGACCCGGTCTACATCAAATATCCGGTCTATCGCCTGTCCGTCCTCTTCGTCGCGGTCGCGGTCGGGATCGGCCTCTGGCTGTTCCTCAACCGGACCCGGGTCGGGATGATGATCCGCGCCGGCGTCAACGACCGCGAGATGCTGTCGGCAACCGGGGTCAACGTGCAGCTCGTCTTCGCCCTTGTCTTCGCGATCGGCGCCGGGCTGGCCGGGTTTGCCGGCGTCGTCGGCGGGACGGCGCTGTCAATTGCACCGGGCGAGGACCTCCGTTACCTGCTGGCGTCCCTGATCGTGGTCATCGTCGGCGGCCTCGGCTCGGTCACCGGCGCGGCGATCGGCGCCCTGTTGATCGGGCTCGCCGAACAGTTCGGCCTCGCCTACTTCCCGACTTACGGCGTCGTGCTGACGTTCCTGATCATGGTCGTCGTCCTCGCCGTGCGTCCGCAGGGCATCATGGGGGAACGCTAGGCATGAACGCGCGCAGCCTATTCTCCGGCCGCCATTCCGTCAGCGATATCCATCCAGCGGCAATCGCCACCGTGGTCGTCCTGATCGCCTATCCGACCTTCGCCTCCGACTTTTTCGTCTTCCAGATCGGGGCCTATTCGCTGATCCTCGGGACGATCGCGCTGTCGCTGATGATGCTGGCCGGCTATGGCGGCATGGTCAGCCTGGCCCAAATGACGGTGGCCGGCCTCGCCGGCTATCTGGTCGCGATCCTCGGCGACAACAGCGTCGAAGTGATGGGGCTCGACTGGCCGTGGTGGCTGTTCGTGCCGACCGCCATTCTCGGCGCCGCCCTGTTCAGCGCCTTCGTCGGCGCGGTCGCGGTCCGGACCGAGGGTATCTATACGATCATGATCACGCTGGCGATCGCCGTCGCCTTCTTCTACCTGGTGCGGCAGAACTACGTGCTGTTCAACGGCTGGACGGGCTTCGCCGGGGTCGAGCCGCCGACGCTGCTTGGGGTCTATTGGCGCGATCCAGTGCCGTTCTACTATTTATCGTTGGCCGTGGCGGGCTTCTTCTTCCTCGCCGTCCTTTACGCCTCGCGCTCGACCTTCGGGCTCGGGCTCCAGGCCATCCGCGATAACCCGCGGCGCATGCGCGCGCTCGGCTACAACGTAACCCTGCATCGCATCGTCGCCTATTTTCTGTCCGGCCTGATCGCGGCCACCGCGGGCGTCCTATTTGTCTGGTTCAACGGCCGCATATCCTCGGGCTCGGTCGGCGTCGGCATCGTCATCGACATCCTGGTCATTGCCGTGATTGGCGGCATCCGGCACCCGGTCGGGCCGTTCCTCGGGGCGCTGGCCTTTGTCCTGCTCGAGAATTTCGCGATCGACCTGATCGACCGGGAGCGGTTCAACACCGTGATCGGAGTGGCATTTCTTTTGGTGGTTTTATTTTCGCCGGATGGCCTTATCGGCATTTGGCACCGGATCCGTCCCCGGCTCCGGATTGGCGGAAGCACGCGGTCCAAGTCCGGCCGCGTGGAACGGGTCGACCGGCACGCTGCCGGGTCGCTCGAACAAACCTGAACAGTGGAGGTGATTATGCACGGACTAGCCAAGAAAGCACTTGCGGCGGCCATCGTGTTGGCATTCGCGAGCCCTGCCGTCGCCCAGGATTCAATCAAGTTGGGCGCGTTGGCAACATTGGAGGGCGCGTTTGCCGCGCCCGGTGAGGACGGCATCCGGGGCGTCCGGATGGCGCTCGAAGAGTTCGGCCACATGGCCGGCGGCAAGAAGATCGAACTCATCACCGGATCGTCGGACGCGTCGCCCGACAGCGCGATCCGCGCGACGCGGAAGCTCGTCGAGCAGGACGGCGTCAAGGTCCTGATCGGCCCGCTGTCGGGTTCCGAGGGCCTCGCGGTCAAGGATTATGCCAAGACCCAACCCAACGTGACCTTCCTCAACGGCACCTCGGCGGCCCAGGACACGACCCTGCGCAGCCCGGCGGAGAACTTCTTCCGCTTCAGCACCGATGGCGCCCAGTGGATGGCCGGGCTCGGCGAGTATGCCTACAACAAGAAGGGCTACCGCAAGGTCGCCGTGCTCGCCGAGGACTATTCCTTCCCCTATACCCAGGTCTTCGGCTTTCTTGAGCCGTTCTGCCGCCTCGGCGGCAAGGCGCCGATCGATGCCCGGTTCTGGGTCCCGATCGGCAACAAGGACTATTCGTCGGTCATCGCCGCGCTCCCGGATGACGTCGATGCGATCTACGTCGCGCTCGGTGGCGCCGATGCGGTCAACTTCCTGACCCAGTACGAGCAGACCGGCGGCGAGCTGCCGTTGATTGGCGGATCGATCACCGTTGACCAGACCGTGCTCGGCTCGAAGGGCCGGACCCGCGATTTCGTGATCGGCACGCCGTCGGCGGGACCAATCTCCGACACCTGGGACAATCCGGCGTGGAACGGGTTCGTTGCTGCCTACAAGAAGCAGTTCCCGGACGGCTTCCCGTCGCCCTCGCTGTTCGCCCATGGCTATTACATCAATACCAAGGCGGCCCTGTTGGCGCTCAACGAGGTCGGCGGCGACCTCTCCGACGGTGGCGTCAAGTTCCGCGCGGCCCTGTCCGCGTTGGAATTCGACACCCCGACCGGCAAGGTGTCGCTCGACGAACGGCGCCAGGCGATCGCGGACATGTTCCTGACCGAAGTGATCGAAGGACCCGATGGGAACCTGCTCAACAAGACGATCGAGGTGATCCCACAGGTCACGCAGACCTTCGGCCTCTCCTATGAGGAGTTCCTGAAATACGGGCAGGTCGGCCGCGAAAACCCGTCCTGCATGTAAGTCCGATGCCGTCGACGCCCGGAACCGACGCGCTGTCCCGACTTCAAAGCGCCGGCCGTTTTGCGCTGGAGCTTGAAGCGGTCAGCCGCCATTTCGGCGCGCTGGTCGCCCTTGCCGACATCAATCTGACGGTGCAGGCGGGGGAACGACGCGCGGTTCTGGGCTCGAACGGTGCCGGCAAGACGACCTTGTTCAATGCCATCACCGGCGATTTCCCGCCGACCACGGGCCGCGTGCGCCTGTTTGGTGAGGATGTGACCGACTTTCCGGTCCACGAACGGATTCGGCGCGGCCTGCGCCGGACCTATCAGATCTCGCTGCTATTCGACGGCCTCAGCGTGATCGACAACATCTACCTCGCCTGCCGTGGGGTCAGCCGCGGGCGGTTCGCGCTGCGCCGACCGCCGCCCGACGACACCGCGATGCAGGCCGCGGAAACGCTGCTCGAGGCCGTGCATCTCGACAATGTGCGGGACACGGCGGTCGCCGCGCTCAGCCACGGGCAGCAGCGCCAGCTCGAAATCGCCCTGGCGCTGGCCGGGGCGCCCCGGCTGTTGTTGTTCGACGAGCCCGCGGCCGGCCTGTCGCCGACCGAACGGGGGGAACTGGTCGAGATCCTGCGCTCGCTGCCCGATCACATCGGATACATCATCATCGAGCACGACATGGACGTGGCGCTGCGGGTCTCGGAGAGCGTGACGATGATGCACAACGGGCGGATCTTCAAGGAAGGGACGCCGGACGAGATCGAAAACGACCCCGAGGTGCAGGAAATCTATCTGGGGCAGGGCCATGCGTAGGCGCGAACGCGAGCGCCGGGAACCTGCGCCCGCGCTGCAGATTCGGGATCTGCATGTCTATTACGGCCAATCCCACGCGCTCCAGGGCGTCGACCTGACGCTGGAGCACGGCGTCCATGCGGTGGTCGGACGCAACGGCATGGGCAAGACGACCCTGTGCAACGCCATCGTCGGCCTGTTGCCGGTCCGACGCGGCTCGGTCCGCTTCGAGGGCGACGAGCTCGCCGGCCTGCCGCCCTACCGGATCGCCGCCAAGGGTGTCGGTTACACGCCGCAGGGACGGCGGCTCTGGCCCTCGCTCAGCGTCGACGAGCATCTGCGGCTCGCCGAGAGCGGTGACGGCGCGTGGACCATCGACCGCATCTACGAGACCTTCCCGCGCCTTGACGAGCGTCGGCGCAACCGCGCCGGCCAGCTATCGGGCGGCGAGCAGCAGATGCTGGCGATCTCGCGCGCCCTGTTGCAGAACCCGCGGCTGCTGATTCTGGACGAGCCGACCGAGGGCCTGGCGCCGCTCATCGTCGAGCAGGTCGAGTCGCTGCTGGCGACGCTTGCCGCCGAACGCGATGTCGCGATCCTGCTGATCGAACAGAACATCGCGGTCGCCACCTCGATCGCCGACGACGTCGCGATCATGGTTAACGGCCGCATCAGCCGGGTGATGCCGGCGCAGGAACTTGCCGGCGACCGCACCCTGCAGGAGCAGTTGCTCGGCGTCGGCCGCCATTCCCACCAGGACCCCGAACCGGCGGTGCCCGCAGCGCCCGCGCCCGAACCAACCGCGCCCGAGGTCGTGGAACCGGCGGCGGCCGAAGAATTGAGGGCCGCGCCCGAACCTGCGCCCGAATCCGTGCCTGAACCAGTGGCTGCGACAAACCTCGTCTATATGGCGCCGACCCGGTGGTCGAGCGCCGCCTGGCGCGAGGGCGAAGGTGGCCAGGAAGCGCCGCCGCGACCGGCCGCCGACACCGCGCCGGTCCGGCCTTTCGACGCCAAGCCCGAGCCCATCTTCAAGGAGCCGCCGACCCCGCTCCACGCCCTTGCCGGCAACGATGTCTATGTCGTCGGCACTTTCGATACCAAGGGGGCGGAGCTCAGCTACATTCGTGATGTTCTGGCCGACCATGGCCTGCCGGTGCGCACTGTCGACCTGTCGACCTCGGGCCGGCCGTCATCGGCCGACGTCCCGCCCCATGTCGTGGCCGCCTATCACCGCAGCGGCGCGGCGGCGATGTTTACCGGCGATCGCGGCGCGGCGGTGGGCGCCATGGCCGAGGCGTTCGAGAACTGGCTCCAGCGCCAGCGCGGCGTCGGCGGCATCATCTCCGCCGGCGGTTCCGGCGGCACCTCGCTGGTGACGCCCGGCATGCGCGGCCTTCCTGTTGGCATTCCGAAGGTCATGGTCTCGACCGTCGCCTCCGGCGATGTTGGCCGGTATGTCGGCCCGTCGGACATCATGATGATGTATTCGGTCACCGACGTGCAGGGGCTCAACCGGATTTCCAGGCGGGTCCTGGCGAACGCGGCCAACGCCTTGGCCGGCATGGTCCAAGACGGCGCCGAGGAGGCGCAACATCGGCGGGCCGGGCCCGAGAAGCCTGGCCTCGGCCTGACCATGTTCGGCGTCACCACGACGGCCGTCCAGCAGATCACTGCGCTGCTCGACGACCGATACGACTGCCTGGTGTTTCATGCCACCGGCACCGGCGGTCGGTCGATGGAAAAGCTGGCCGACAGCTTCATGCTGGCGGCGGCGGTAGACCTGACGACGACCGAGGTTTGCGACATGATGATGGGCGGCGTCTTTCCCGCGACCGAGGACCGCTTCGGCGCGTTCATCCGCACGCGCATTCCCTATGTCGGGTCGGTCGGGGCGCTCGACATGGTCAATTTCGGCGCCCGTGACACGGTCCCCGAGCGCTACCGCGGCCGCACCTTCGTCGAGCACAATCCCCAGGTCACCTTGATGCGCACGACCGCCGAGGAGAACGCGCGGATGGGCGATTGGATCGCCGGCCGGCTGAACGAGATGACCGGCCCGGTGCGCTTCCTGATCCCGGAGGGCGGCGTCTCAGCGCTCGATGCGCCGGGCCAGCCGTTCCACGATCCGGCCGCCGACAAGGCACTGTTCGATGCGATCGCGACGCGGTTCCAGGAGACAACGACCCGCCGCCTAATTCGCACGCCCTACAACATCAACGACCCGGCCTTCGCGACGGCGGTCGTCGAGGCCCTGGAAGAAATCCACCCAACAACGAGGATGCGCCAACATGCCGCGCTTTGAGCGAAAAGACCTGCTGGAAAAGTTCCACGACATGAAACGCCGGGGCGTGGCGATCATCGGCGGCGGCGCCGGCACCGGCCTGTCCGCCAAATGCGAGGAGGCGGGCGGCATCGACCTCATCGTGATTTACAATTCAGGGCGCTACCGGATGGCCGGACGCGGGTCGCTGGCCGGGCTGATGGCCTATGGCAACGCCAACGACGTGGTCATGGAAATGGCCCGCGAGGTGCTGCCGGTGGTGCACCAAACGCCGGTGCTGGCGGGCGTCAACGGGACCGACCCGTTCTGCATCTTCGACCGCTTCCTCGACGAGTTGAAGGCGGTCGGCTTTACCGGCGTCCAGAATTTTCCGACGGTCGGCCTCTTCGACGGCAGCTTCCGCGCCAATCTCGAAGAAACCGGCATGTCCTATGGCCAGGAGGTCGATCTGATCCGCCTCGCCCGCGAGAAGGACCTGCTGACCACGCCCTATGTGTTCAACGAGGACGATGCGGCGGCAATGGCGGAGGCGGGAGCCGATTTCGTCGTCTGCCACCTCGGCCTGACGACCGGTGGGTCGATCGGCGCCGCGACCGCCTTGGCCCTCGAGGACTGCCCGGCGCTGGTCGATGCCTGGGCGCAAGCGGCGCTCAAGATCAACCCGGACATCATCGTTCTGGTTCATGGCGGGCCGGTGTCGATGCCGGCCGACGCCCGTTATGTCCTGGACAATACAGAGACCTGCCATGGCTTCTATGGCGCCTCGTCGATGGAACGGCTGCCGACGGAAAGCGCGCTGACCGAGCAAACCATGGCCTTCAAGAATATTGCGAGCGGCTAAAGGGAGGATGGAATCATGACCGGTGCGTTGATCGGATCGATCATTCTTTGGCTCATTGTCGCGATCGTCCTGATCGTGGTCGTCGTCTACCTGCTTAACTGGCTCTATCGCCGGTCGAGCAAGGAAGTCGCCTTCGTGCGAACCGGATTCGGCGGCGAAACGGTGGTGATCAATGGCGGGGCACTGGTCCTGCCGATCGTCCATGAGGTGACCGCGGTCAACCTCAACGTCGTACGCATCCCGGTGGCGCGAACCCGCGAGGACGCGGTGATCACGCGCGACCGCATGCGTGTCGATATCGAGGCCGAGTTCTTCGTCCGTGTCATCCAGGAACCAGCGGCGGTCGCCGCCGCTGCCTCGACGCTGGGCCGCCGCACGATGGAGCCCGACAGCCTGGCCGACCTGCTGCTCGGAAAGTTCGTGGCCGCGCTCCGTTCGGTCGCGGCCGAGATGTCGCTCGACGAGATGCACGAGAAACGCGGCGACTATGTCGCCGTCGTCGAGGAACGGGCGGCGGGCGCGCTGGCGCGCAACGGCCTTGAACTGGAATCGGTGGCGATCACCGATCTCGATCAGACCAACCTCGAATTCTTTAACCCGGCCAACCGATTCGACGCCGAAGGCCTGACGCAATTGATCGGGACCATCGAAGAGCGCCGCAAGCTGCGCAACGACATCGAACAGTCGGCCATGGTCGCGATCCGCAGCCGCAATCTGGAGGTCGAGCAGGACACCCTCAAGCTGGAACAGGAAAGCGAGCGCTCGCGTCTCGAACAGGAGCGCGAGGTCGAGGCCCTGCGCGCCGCCCAGCAGGCCCAGATCCAGCAGACCCGGGTCGCCGAGGAGGCCGAGGCCGAGCGGTCGCGGATTGCCAGCGAACAGGAGACGCGCGCCTACGAGATCGGCCACCGGCGCACCGTCGAAGAGGCCGAGATCAAGGCCCGGGAAGAGGTCGAGCGGGTGCGAATCGCCCAGGAACGTGCGCTTGAGGAATCGCGCATCGAGCGCGAGAAGCACATCCGGACGCAGCAGATCGAGCAACGCCACGAGCTCGATACCGCGGAAATCACTGCCAACGAGGACGTGGAACGGGCGCGCATCGTCTCGGATCGGCAATTGCGCGAAGCGCGGATCATCGCCGAGGAGGAAACGGAAGGTCGCGACATCGCCCGCGGGCAGGAGATCGAGACCGCGCGGATCGCGTCGCAGAAGGCCGTCGAGACCGCCCGCATCGCCCAGGAACAGGTGCTCGATAAGGCGCGGATCGAGCGCGACCGGTTGCTGCGCTCGCATCAGGTCGCCCAGCGCCAATCCATCGAGGAAGCCGAGATCTCCGCCCAGGAGGAGATCGAGCGCGCACGGATCGCGTCCAACCGCGGCCTCGAGGAGGCGCGGATCGTCCAGGACCGCGACCTCAAGCGGCTCGAGGTCGAGCGGGCGCAGGCGCTGGAACTGGCGGAGATCGGGCGCCAGATTACCGTGCTCCAGAAACAGCTCGAGGAAGCCGAGGCCCGCATCGAGGTCGAAGGCGCCCGCGCGCGCACCGTCGAGGCCGAAGAGAAGGTGGCGACGGTCCGCGAAACCGAGATCGCCGAGCGCATCGCGGCCGTCGACCGGCTGTTGGCCGACAAGGACGCCGACACCGCCCGCATCGCCGCCGAGACCGAGAAGATCACCGCCGCCGTCGCCGCCGAAGCCCAGCGCCTGCGCAACGAGGCCGAGAACGTTCTCAGCCAGGACGCCCGGGCGGCGATGCTGCGGTCGAAGATGATCGACCGCCTCGAGGGCATTGTCCGCGAGAGCGTACGCCCGATGGAACGGATCGAGGCGATCAAGATCCTCCATGTCGACGGCCTCGGCGGCAACGGTGGCGACGGCCATCGCTCGCCGACCGACGAGGTCATCGAAAGCGCGCTCCGCTACCGCGCTCAGGCGCCGCTGATCGACGAGATGATGAAGGAGATCGGCGTCGAGAACCCCAATGTCGCCCGCATGGGTGACGTTTTCCGCTCCGCTCGCGACGCCCACAGCATCGCCAGAGAGGTCGAGGGCCGCAAGAAGGAGGACGAATAGGAATGGCGCAGGTCTATGCGTCGTCGGTCATCGCCGCGCCGGCCGAGCGTGTTTGGGCGACGGTCCGCGATTTCAACGGCCTGCCCGACTGGCATCCGTTGATCGCGGAAAGCCGGATCGAAGGCGGCGCGCCGGCCGACCAGGTCGGCTGCGTGCGCGCCTTCCGCCTGACCGACGGCGGCTTCATCCGCGAGCGGCTGCTGGCTCTGTCGGACTACGACTACAGCTGCACCTATTCGATCCTGGAGAGTCCGATGGGGGTGGAGAACTATGTCGCCACACTCAAGCTGACGCCGATCACCGACGGCGCGCGGACCTTCGCCGAATGGTCAGCCGAATTCGATTGCCCGACGGACCGCGAGGCCGAACTGGTCGCCAGCATCGGCGGCGACGTCTTCCAGGGCGGGTTCGATGCGCTGAAGGGCAGGTTCGGGGCCTGAGATGGTCACCGTCCGCCGCAGCACGATCATCGATGCCCCGATCGCGGCGGTCTGGGAGGTGCTGCGCGACTTCAACGGCCACGACCGGTGGCATCCCGCCGTCGACCGCAGCACACTCGAAGGCGGCAAGCGGACCGATCAGGTCGGCGCCGTACGCAATTTCGTCCTCGGCACCGGCGAACATTTGCGCGAGCAGCTTCTGGCGATGTCGGACAAGGACCGCAGCTTCCGCTATGCGATCGCTGAAAGCGAGATCCCCCTGATGAACTATGTCGCCGAGGTCGCACTGAAGCCGGTGACCGACGGCGACCGGACCTTCTGGACGTGGAGCTCCCGGTTCGACACCCCCAGCGGGCGCGAACGCGAGTTCGAACAGTTGGTCGCCGAAAGCGTCTACGAGGCCGGTTTCGAAGCGATCCGGTCGCGGGTCGAATCGCATGCCCCGATGCCGCAATCTTCATTGGCGGCTGGCGCGGCGCCGGCATCGGGGCCGGCCCTCGACGGCATGGCGATGGTCATCGATCGCTACGGCGGGGCCGACGAGCTGCACCCGGCGCCGGTTTCGGCGCCACCGCCGGGGCCCGGGCAGGTGCGCCTGCGTCAGACCGCGATCGGCGTCAACTACATCGATGTCTATTGCCGGACCGGCTACTTCGACCTGCTGACGCCGCCGGGCGCCTTGGGCATGGAGGCGGCCGGCGGCGTCGTCGATGTCGGGCCGGGCGTCCGCCATCTGGCCCCAGGACAGCGCGCCGCCTATGCCTGCCCGCCGGTTGGCGCCTATGCGACGGTGCGGACGATGGATGCCGCGCTGGTCATCCCGCTGCCCGACAGTATCGACGACGTGACTGCCGCGGCCGGCTTGTTGAAGGGAATTACCGCTGCCTTTCTGTTGCACCAGGTCCACGCGGTCGGCCGCGACGAGACGGTCCTCGTCTACGCGCCCGCCGGCGGCGTCGGCCGGCTGCTGTGCCAATGGGCGAACCATCTCGGCGCAACCGTCATCGGCGCGACGTCGACCGAGGAGAAGGCCCGTATCGCCCGCGGCGTCGGCGCCCAACACGTCATCCTGCCGGGATCGGCCAGCCTCGAACAACAGGTCCGAGACCTGACCGGAGGACGCGGCGCGGACGTCATCTACGACGCGGTCGGCCGCGACAGTTTCGCCCATTCAGTCGCTGCCCTGGCAACCTGCGGCCATCTTGTCAGTTTCGGCCAGGCCTCGGGCCCGATCGGATCGTGGGACATCGACGCGTTGGCATCCAACTCGGCGACGATCTCGCGGCCGAATTACGGCCATTACACGGACACGCCCGAGAAGTTGGCCGTCCTCACGGAGCGGCTGTTCGACGCCATCGACCGGCGGATACTCTCGATCGAGGTCGGCAACCGGGTCCCGTTGACCGAGGCCGCGGCCGCCCATCGTGCCCTGGAAGCCCGACAGACGACCGCATCGACGGTCTTGATCTCCGAGCACGAGACGACGGGTCACGGATGATGCGCGCGCTGCCCGAAAACCCGGTGGAGGCGATTTAGGCGATGACCGAACTCCGGCTTGGCAGCATGGTCATCGAAGATTCCGGCGACGGACCGGCGGTGGTCATGGTCCATGGCCTCGGCGGCACCAGCAACAGCTTCCAGCCGCTGATCGGAGGGCTGGACGGCTTTCGCGTTCTGCGCCCGGACCTACCCGGCGCGGGGCGATCGGCCACCCGGCCGGGGTTACCCGGCCTCGCGGGTCTGGCGTCGGCGGTGCGCGATACCATGCGGGCGGCGGGCGTCGCGCGGGCTCACTTCGTCGGCCACTCCATGGGCACGCTGATCTGTCAGTATATCGCCGCGGAGAGGCCGGAAACGGTGGCCAGCCTGGTCCTGTTCGGGCCCATCCTAGAGCCGCCCACCGCCGCGCGCGCGGCGCTCAAGGAACGGGCCGAGGTGGCGCGGTCGGCGGGCATGGCCGCCATCGCCGATGCCGTGGCGGCGGGCAGCGTGGCCGATGGTCATCCGGCCGCGGCGGCCTTTGTGCGCGAAAGCCTGATGCGTCAGGACCCGGCCGGCTACGCCGCCCATTGTTCGACGCTGAGTGTGGCAGACGTCGCCGATCACGCAGCGATCGGCTGCCCAACGCTGCTGATTGCCGGTGACAAGGACCCGGTCGCGCCAGTCGACATGGCGCGCCACCTGCAACAAGCCATCGCCGGGGCGCGGCTCGAGATCGTGCCCGGCGTCGGCCACTGGATGATGCTGGAAGCGCCGCAGCGCTCGGCGGAACTGCTGCGCGCGCATTTGGACGAGACCGCGCTAAAATGCGGACAGCAAAGGAGTCAGGGACATGACCGACACTACTTTCGTCGGCTGGGGCGGAAAACGCTCCTCCAACGGCGGCGAACACGAAACCGTTTTCAGCAACGTGCGCATCATCGACGGTACCGGTGAGCCGCCTTACACCGGCGACGTAACCGTCGCCGGCAACCGGATCAGGGCGATCAACCGCTCCGGCGGCGGTTTCGGCATCGGCGGCAGCGGCGGCCAACGGATCGACGGCCGCGGGATGACGCTGATGCCGGGTCTGGTCGACGCCCACCTCCATCTCAGTTGGAACAACGCACCGGGAATCGATCCGATACAGTTGATGCCCCCCGAGGAGCACGCGCTGAACTGTGCCTATATGGCAAAAACGGTCCTCGATGCCGGATTCACTGCCGGCTACGGGGCGGCGGCGGCCAAACCCCGGCTTGATGTGGTGATCCGCGACGCGATCAATGCCGGGCGGGTTCCAGGACCACGATATACCGCCGCAGGGCCGGAACTGACCGCCGTGGGTGGCCTTGGCGACGCCTCGCTACCGCATATTCCCCATGAGGGTCTCAATCTCGGCATCGTTGTCTCCGGGCCCGAGGAGATGCGGCGGAAAGTCCGCGAACTGATGAAATGGGGCGTCGATACGATCAAGATCAATCTCTCCGGGGAAGAGATCACTGGCATGGGTGCCGAGGAGAACCAGTTCACCGACGAGGAGATCGCGGTCGCCGTCAGCGAGGCGCGCGGACGCGGCCGGCGGCTAGCGGCACATGCGCGGTCCAAGGAATCGATCCAGCGCTGCGTCAAGTTCGGGATCGAGATCATCTACCATGCCTCGTTCTCCGACAACGAGACGCTCGATATGTTGGAGGCCAACAAGGACAAGCATTTCGTCGCACCCGGCTTGGCCTGGCTGATCAACACGGCGCGCAATGCGGCCGAGTACGGGATCGTGCCCGGCACGCCGATCACCATCGCCTATGAACGCGAGCTCGAACATGCGATCGAGACTATGAAGGCGATGCACCGGCGCGGAATCCGAGTGCTGATTGGCGGCGATTACGGCTTCGCCTGGACGCCCCATGGCACCAACGCCAAGGACCTCGAATATTTCGTCGATATGGTCGGCATGTCGCCGATGGAGGCGATCCAAGCCGGTACCAAATACGGCGGTGAGATCATGGGCATGGGCAACGAACTCGGCCTCATCCGCGAAGGCTATCTCGCCGACATGCTGCTCGTCGATGGCGACCCGCTGGCGAACATTCGTGTCCTCCAGGACCACGATCGCCTTGTCGCGATCATGAAGGACGGCGCGTTCCACAAGGTCCCGAGCCATGACCCGGCGGGCATGCGGCTGATCGCGTAAGTGAGCGGACCGAGGGGAAGCTAAGGAGCTCGTTGGCCCACGATCCGTCGAGTTTGGCGCATGTCGGTCCCGAGTGAGACATTGCAAGGCGAAGTGACACCCTGAGAACGGCGTTTTCCCATGAGTTATGCCTTTTGAGGGTCGTGACCGGACGTTCCGCAAGGCCGCTGGATATGCCTGCTATCGGGCGGAAAGCGGAGGTTCAGTGTGTTGGGGCGTTCAGTGTGTTGGGGCGTTAGGTCCGCCTGTATCCATGAGCCGATATTTTGATGGGCGGTCGGGAATTGTGCAGCAACGTGCTCGGCATGGCCCCGCGAACGTAAGTGAAAGCGATTTCGGATAACGTCCCTTTTGGAGGAGATTGAAATGGTCTTTTCCCGTGTGCAGATACTTGAAAGACTTCGCGCCAAAGTGGCCGCAGGCAAGCCGCTTATCATGGGCGGGGCCGGCATCGGCCTCGTCGCCAAGATCCTCGACCGGAACGGCGTCGACGTCATCATGGCCTATAATACCGGCCCATTCCGGATGGATGGCCACGGATCGCTCGCCGGCTATCTTGCCTACGGCGACGCCAATCAGATGACGATCGACCTTGCCGGGAAAATCGTTCCCGTATCGCCCAATACGCCGGTGATCGGCGGCATCGGCGCGGCCGACCCCTATCGCGACGTCGATGCCCTATTCACCACCTATTTGCAACTCGGCTATTCCGGGATCACCAACGTTCCGACCGCCGGCATCTACGATGGCACTTTCCGCGGGCATATAGACCAGACCGGGCTGGGCTATACAAAGGAGGTCGCGCTGATACGAAAATGCCGAGAGCGCGATATCTTCACCATCGCCTATGCCTTCACGCCGGACGAGATGCGGCAGATGGCCGATGCGGGCGCCGACGTGATCGGCGCCCATGTCGGCCTGACCACCGGCGGAACGATCGGTGCGGGCGACGCACTGGATCTCGATGCCGCCTGCCGCAAGACCGCCGAACTCAGCGCCGCCGCCCGCGAGGTCCGCGACGATATCCTTGTCGTGGCGCATGGTGGCCCGTTCGAAAGTCCGAAGGAGGTTCAACGCTGTTTCGAGACCACCGACGTCGACGGCTTCCTGGCGGCCTCCAGCATCGAACGCATTCCGGTCGAGAAAGCGCTGACGGAGGTGTTGCGGGCCTATCAAGACCTGAGTTTCAAGAGCTGAGGCGAGAAGAGGATGGCGACCGTCGTTCTGATCGGCACGCTGGATACCAAGGGCCGCGAATACCGGTATTTGCAAGAACACCTGCTGACCGCCGGCGTCGAGGTCGTTCTCGTCGATATCGGCGTACTGAAGGACCCGGCGATCGAGCCCGACATCTCAGCCGCGGACGTGGCGACCGCGGCGGGGACGACGATCGAGACATTGCGCTTCTCCCGCGAGGGAAGCGATACTCGCGCCAAGGCGCTCGCGACCATGGAGCGTGGTGCGACAACGATCGTGAAGAAGCTTCGAGACGAAGGCCGCTGCGACGCGGTCCTCGGCGCGGCCGGCTCGGGCGGCGCCTCGGTCATCAGCGGCGTCATGCGGGCGATGCCGCTTGGCATGCCGAAGCTGCTGCTGACGACCATGGTGACGAACGCCGCCGCCTATATCGGCACCCGCGACATCACGCTGATGCATTCCGTGACCGACATTGCGGGCCTCAACCGGTTCTCGAGACGGATCCTCGGTAATGCCGCCTTGGCCGCCGCGGGGATGACGGTGTGGCGGGGTGAAGGTGAAGACGCCGGCCGCCCCCTTGTGGGCATAACCATGTTCGGGGTGACGACACCAGGCGTCCTGCGGCTTCAGGACCGACTCCATGACGCGGGATTCGAAACCATTGTATTCCACGCCGTCGGCTCGGGCGGCCGCGCCATGGAGCAAATGATCGATGAAGGGCTGGTCGACGGCGTCGTGGATTTCACGACCAGCGAGCTTACGGACGAATTCCTCGGCGGTGTCTTCAGTGCCGGGCCCGATCGGATGTCGGCGGCCGGCCGGCAGAGCATTCCTCAAGTCGTCGTGCCGGGTGCCATCGAAGTGTTGAATTTTGGCCCACGCGATACCGTTCCTGCCGAATTCAATGGGCCGGATCGGCGCCTGATCGTGCACAATCCCTATGTCTCGGCCGTCCGGACGAAGAAGGAGGAGGCCATCGAGCTCGCGCGAATCATGACCGGTAAGCTGAACCAAGCCAAAGGGCCGACTGTGGTGGCGCTTCCGCTTTCCGGGTTCGACAGCTATCAGAAGCGGCCGGATGGCCCGTATATCGACGACGACGCGGATGACGCGTTTTGTGCCGAAATCCGCCGAACATTGCGATCGGACATCCCGTGCATCGAGGAGGAGTTCAACATCAACGACCCGGCATTTGCGGACCGCGTGGCCGAAGCCTTCATCGGGATTTGGAGAGGTCACGAAAGCGCGGGCGGAGACAATGACGATGCTTGAGGAGATCTCGGCTCGTTTCAAGGGCTCAATCGATAGCGGCCGACCGCTGATAATGGCCGGGGTCGGCTCCGGATTGACGGCGCGCGGCGCCGTCAAAGGCGGTGCCGATCTATTGGCCGCCTACAGCACGGCGGTGTATCGCTGCCGCGGCCTGCCTTCCCTGCTGTCTTTCCTGCCGTATGACAATGCAAACGACCTTACCTTTGCCGTCGCCCCCGACGTTCTCGCACATGCCGGCGTCTGTCCGGTCATTTTGGGCCTTGGCGCACACGATCCGGGCCAGCCAATCGAGAACCTGCTCGACGCTGTCGAGTCGCTGGGTGCCGCGGGTGTGATGAACGAACCCTTTGTCGGGATGTACGGTCAGGAAATAAAAGCGGAACTCGACGCGGCGGGCCTGGGGTTTCAACGCGAGCGGCCGCACAACGCCTCAAGACCGTGTTCCTTGTAGCGGTTGAAGATTTTGTAGCCGGTCTTTCGGGATATCCCGAAAGACCGGCAGACATCGCTCATGCCCTCGCCTTCCAGCAACCGGGCAACAAATCGTAACCGTTCCTCCATAACCGAACTCTCTTTCCACGGCATCAACACCTCCCGCCAACGGGCGAAAAGTGTTACCCATGTGTGGAGTGACCCCCAGGGGCTGGACACCAATCAGGCGGCTGGTTTGACCGGCTGCCGGGCGTGATCCTCCTC
>JAAEOK010000076.1 GCA_024244705.1 Alphaproteobacteria bacterium | reverse complement strand
GGTATTCCTTCAGAGCTCTTGTTGCTTCGTCTTTCCTGCTGTATATGAATACTGCATCTAACTTGCTGCTTCTGTGAGAGAATACAGCTGCATACTTCTCACCTTTCCATCCTTTAGTAGACCAGGACATTACGTCGACCTAAACAACATTGTTTCCACTTGGGGCAGCAGCTGCCCGTACTGGCGTCCGTCTAGGCTTTGATAGCAGACAGTGTGTGCAGTCTTCCGGTAACCCCTTCCCACCTGTGATACGTATTTCACTTTTGCTGGCTAACATGCTGAGTTTCTTGTTTCCAGGGTGACCCATTCTGTCGTGCCACGCGCTCCACAAGGCTGATGCCAGCATTGTCTGTCCTGAGATGCCCAGGGTTCCAATGATCCCCCTCATGTATGTCTATACTGTTAAACACAAACTGTTGTGTTGCAAGTCAATGCACACTTGAAGCATCGCCCGGCGATTATGTGATTCATCGTTAGGGTGAGTTATATTTTGTAGCGTAGTACTTTGTGTTTAACAGTATAGACATACATGAGGGGGATCATTGGAGCCCTGGGCATCTCAGGATTCCAATGGTCACACTTCCATGTATGAAATAGAGATGGAAGATAGTTCCGCCAACATTTCGTAGATTGATCGTTGTGAGTACGTAGTAGCAACATAGTAGT